>DASRSE010000168.1:0-13319 GCA_035656655.1 Pirellulales bacterium | reverse complement strand
TGCACTTGGTCGCCATTGACGAGGTTCAAGTTCGCTTGATCGCTCAGGTTGAATTCGCGCGAGATGATCGTGAAGGAGGTCGTTTCCGTTTTGCCCCCCTTCTCATAGTTGAGCTTGACCTTGCTCAAGTAAGTTGCCGGGTCGATCTTGAGAACGCCGGGGATCTTGAGCAACTCCGCTCCAAATTCTTGCGGCATGCGTTCCGCGTCGCCGGTGGCCGACGGCATCGTCGCGCGCACGACCAGATCGCAAGACAAAGTCCGCTTGTACCAGCTTTCGATGTCGCGCGTGTTATCGACGATCGTATTGCCGAGCCCCAGCCCCATTGCCAGGGCGATGAATAACACGCCGACCGTTAAGGCGGTTCGCGTCCGCCGGCGCAGCAATTGCGCGTGCGCCAAGCGTCCTTCGATCCGCAGAATCGGTTTCAACAAATAGTAAACGGCCTTCGACAGCGGGCCCAGCACCGAGGGGACCAGCAACACCATTCCGATCATCAGCGCGACCGACGAAGTAACCGCCATCGTGACCGGCAAGAGGCCAAAAATGCAACTCGCCAAGAGCAGCACGCCGAGCAAGGTAATCACCGCGCCGATCAGCGTCGTCAGCCAGTGAACCGGCTGACTGTCTTCCTTGGCCGTGCCCCCCATGCCTTCCAGCGGCGACAGCAAACCGGCTCGCCGGGCGGGAAAGTACGTGCCGATCATGGACATTCCCATGCCAAACAACGGACCCAGCACGAACGGCACCGGAGTAATGATCAATGCCGGAATCTTCGATTGAAAGAGCCCTTCCATGGCGCGCGTCAGAAAATACGCCCCGACAAAGCCCAGTGCGATCCCAAAAATCGTTCCCAACACGCCCATGATCAGCCCCTCGCGGAGGAGCAAACCGATGATCTGTCGCCGGGTTGCGCCGATCGCTCGCAAAATTGCGAGCTGTCGCCGGCGCTCGCTCACGTTCATCAGAAACGTGTTCAAGATGATGAAGACCGCCAAGACAAACGACAAGGCCGTGCCGAGTTGCAGCCCTTGTTCCGTCGGCAGGATCGCCTCTTCAGCTTGCTTGCTGCCGAGGCCAGCCCGATCGATCTTCAAATCGGCAGGCAACTTCGCAAGCAGGGCCTTTTCGACCTGGTCGAGGTCGGCGTGCTCGGCCGTCACGACGTGGATAAAGTTGATCTTGCCTTTGGCGCCGAACAGTTTTTGGCTCTCAGGCAAAGACAAAAAGACGACTCCGCCCGATGCGACTGCGCCCCCTTCATGCGGGCGCACGGTGCCCAGCAAGGGATACTCGCGCCGGCGGCCACGGACCGAAGCCAGAATAGTGATGGGATCGCCCAATTGGGCCTTCATCGATTGGGCGATATTGCTGTCGAGCAGGACCCCCTCGTCGTCGTCCGAAAAATACTTGCCGCTGGCGAGATCAAAGTCGCGAACTTTCTTATCGAGCTTCAGATCAATTCCCAGGATTTGCATCTGGGTTTTGACCGGCGCGTCATGATCGTCGTCGGCCTTTGCTTTCTTATCCGCCTCCTTGTCGCCCGCCTCTTTCTTCTCGAAATAGACATTCCCCGCGCTTTGAATGCTGGGCACTGCCGCCGTTATGCCAGGCACGCCCTGCACTTTTTCCACCACATCTTCGTCGAAATAGCCGCCGCCGGCCGACGAAATGATCAACGTGGCTTTGCCGGCCACCATTTGATACATGTTGTGAAAGGCTTGGCGCGAAGTGGTCACGGCCATCGAGACAGAAACGACCGCGGCCACGCCGATCACAATGCTCAAGAGCGTCAAGATTGCACGGCCCGGCCGATTGCGAATCTCCCGCGCCGTGAACGTCGAAAGTCTCATCGTTCGTCCTCCACGAGGACTTCATGTCCACCGCGGGCGTGAATTTGCTCTTCTTCGCTTTCGACGTGGCCATCGTGCAGGCGGATCAACCGGTCGGCCTGGGCAGCAACATCCGGATCGTGCGTCACCATCACAATCGTGTAGCCTTGTTCGGCGACCAGCTTCTTCAGCAGCTTCATCACCAATTGGCCATTGTTGCTATCCAGATTGCCCGTCGGCTCATCGGCCAAGATCAAGGTCGGATTGATGGCCAGCGCTCGGGCGATCGCCACGCGTTGCTGCTCGCCGCCCGACATCATGCTGGGGATATGGCCGCGGCGGTGCGACATGCCAACTTCGCCGAGCCATTCGAGGGCTCGCTGGCGCGCTTCTTTTTCGGGACAGCCGTCTAAAATCAGCGGTAACGAAACATTTTCTTCCGCCGTGAGGGTGGGCAGCAAATTGAATGATTGAAAGATGAAGCCGATTTTCTTGCGGCGCATCAAGGTCCGCTGATCGTCGTTGAGCGTCGAGATATCGACCCCGTCCAGCAGGATTGTGCCGCTGGTGGGAGTTTCCACCCCGCCGAGAATGTGCAGCAAGGTGCTCTTGCCGGAACCCGAGCGCCCCATGATGGCGACGAGTTCGCCTTTGGGGATGCGGATTTCGACCCCTTTTAGGGCCGCGACCCGCGCCTCGCCGAGGCCAAATTCCTTCCTTAGATCTCGGGCTTCAATAACGAACATGCAAACAACTCCTATCGCCGTGAAAAAATCCTTTTCCGGGGCTTGGCCAAAGGCGCCGCTGCGCCGCGCTCGAATTAAGAACGCGTTAGCAACGGCGGAGCGAAATCAAAGTTCATGATATTAACCCGCAAGCGATCGTCCGTTCGCGGCCTCATCAAACGAGACAACGCGCGCCGCTTGTTCTACGGGCGAACCCCGACATAAGCCTGCGAGGTTCTGTAAGCTAACACGTTAAAGGGCCGGCTGTCGATACCCGGCATACCGCCTGCGGTTTGCGCCAAGCGGCACATTTTGCCTACTTTACCAGACTGGCATCCAAGGTACACCTTCATTATGCTGACTAATGCACCGCGTGCGCAAAGTCGCATTGAACTCGTAATCGCCGGTCTCGCTTGGAAGGTCCGCCCACCATGTACGCCTCGATGAAATCCCACAAACCGACTCCGAACCACTTCTCGATGGTGCGCGGCTGCCATGGCGCGGCGCACCGCGCAGGGTTGCCGCTCGCCTGCGCTGCGATCTGGTTTCTTTTGGCCGGCTACGGCTGCGTGTGGCCGTCGCGGGCACAGGCCGAGAACTGGCCGCAGTGGCGCGGTCCGCAAGGGAACAGCCAAAGCGGCGAAACCGATTTGCCTTTGGCCTGGAACGATACCCAAGGCATCGTCTGGAAAACCGCGTTGCCGGAATGGGGAGATAGCACGCCCGCCATTTGGGGCGACGCGATCTTTCTCACCAGTCACAAGGACGACGATCTGCTGCTCACCAAAGTGAATAAGAAGACCGGCGCGATCGAATGGACGAAGACCGTCGGCCAAGGAAATGTCCAGCGGATTCCGATCAGCGCCAAATCGAACCAAGAGCGGCGCCAGCAGAAATTCCATCCGCTGCAAAACTTGGCGAGTCCTTCGCCCGTCACCGACGGCAAGACCGTGGTCATCCATTTCGGCAATGGACTGTTGGCCGCCTATAACTTTGCCGGAGAAAAAATCTGGGAGCACAATCTCCAGGAGGAATACGGCACTTACACGATCTGGTGGGGACACGCGAATAGTCCGGTCCTATTTAAGAACACCGTCATCTCGGTTTGCATGCAGGACAGTCTCGCCGACTTCGCCGAAAAGCCGACCGAGAGCTATCTGGTCGCACACGATCTGACCTCGGGCAAGGTCGTCTGGCGCACGCTCCGCATGACCAGCGCGAAGGCTGAAGAGTGCGACGCCTATACGACGCCCGTGCTGCATGCGGTCGGCGACAAGACCGAATTGATCCTCATGGGGGGCAATCAGCTCGACGCTTACGACCCGGCCACCGGCAAGCAACTCTGGTTTCTGCCCAATATCGTCGGCGGCCGCACGGTTCATAGCCCGACCGCGTGGCAAGATCTCGTCTTTGTCACCCAAGGCAAAAGCGGGCCCATGCTCGCGGTGAAGTTGGCCGGAGCGAGCGGCGAGCGCTCGCGCGAGTCGGCTGTTGCGTGGCGCGACGCGTCAGGGACGCCCGACACCTGCTGCCCGGTCGTTTCGGGCGAGTTCTTGTTCACCTTGACCGACAGCGGGATTTCAAAATGCTTTGAAGCTCGCACCGGACAGATGAAATGGAAAGAGCGCGTGAAAGGCGAATACAAAGCCTCACCTTTGGCCGCGGAAGGACGAATCTATTATCTCAATACGCACGGTTTGTGCACGGTTGTTTCGGCGGGCGAACGATTCGAGCGGCTCTCCGAAAACCAACTCGACGAAGACACGATCGCATCGCCGGCGGTTTCCGATGGCCGGATTTTCATCCGCGGCAAGAAGAACTTGTACTGCCTCGGCAAGCCGTAAAGGTGGTGCGCCGAGCCAATGGGGCGGAGCGGATGACGGCTCACGCAGAGGCGCAGGGGACGCGGAGAATAGAGACGCGCAGATTGGTTCGCGGCGAAAATCAACTTCTCGTCGCGCCGATTTTCTAGTGTTTGTAGATTTTGTGGCGCGGGCGGTCGGAGAGGATTTGTTCTTTGCCCCAGTTCGTCACATCGCGGAAGGCCGTGCTGTGAATGAAGGCCATGAAGGCCGCCTCGTCCGACCATTCGCTAGTAATCAGATACGAGCAATCGTCAAACACGTCTCGATAGAGCTTCGAGTCGGTATGGCCCGCCGCGCCGCGGAGGGCGGCCAGCACGGCCGCGAATTTGTCTTCAAAATCGGCCTGCTTGCCGGCGATCACATGGTAGTCCATTCCGACGGTAATCATGGGTGGCTCTCCAAGTGGAAGGGGTCGGTCCAGCGAAACGGTCCCGCGCCCAAAACAGGGCCGCGCCTAAAACGGGCCCGCGACCGCATCGAGCAGGGCTCAAAAATGGCTTGCCTTCGCCAGCCATCGACCGGGTGCAGCCGGCCCTGCGCCCAAACGGTGCGGAGTTCGCCTTGACGCGATTTCGGACAGATGCGAGCATGTGGCCCGCTCGGGCTAGCCCTGGGGCGAAAGCGACCCAGGTAAAAAGTGGAGGATAGGGGATTTGAACCCCTGACCTTCTGGCTGCCAGCCAGACGCTCTCCCAATTGAGCTAATCCCCCGCGGCGGATGTGGACCGTGCTTGGAAATTAGCAACCAACCGGCGGCCTGTCAAGCGAACCGAACCTTCCGCGAAGATTCGGCCACTTGCCGGCTGCGTGGCCAACCGCAAGCGGGCTTCGAGCCGACCAAGATCAAACCAGTCCTAATCCAATACCGAACTTAAACCATTCCTGGGCTTGCCCGCGGCGACACGATCCTGGGCTTGCCCGCGGCGACACGAGCAGACCCTTCGACGCCGCCCTTTCGTGGGAGTCCTCACTTGAAGCGTTTTTTAATTATTCTGCTGAAGTATGTCGCCCCGCTGGCGATCGTGGCTTGGTTGATTCATTCGACCGCGGCAGACGCCAGCTTTGAGGCGCTCTGGACCCAGCCAAAGCATTGGGGTTTGCTGGCGGCGGCCGCCTTCGTCAGCTTTTGTGGCGTGGCGCTGACCTTTGTCCGCTGGTATTTTTTGGTGAAGGCGCTCGATCTCCCGTTTCGCTTGCGTGATGCGTTCCGCTTGGGCTTTCTTGGCTACCTGTTTAATTTCATCGCGCCCGGCGCCGTCGGCGGAGATCTGTTCAAGGCTGTCTTCATCGCTCGCGAGCAGCCGGGCCGCCGCGCCGCCGCGATTTCCAGCGTGATCGTCGATCGGCTAGTCGGCTTGCTGGCGCTGCTGATGCTCGCTTCGGTGGTCTTTCTGGCGACGGGCGTAGGCGACGAAGCGCGCCACGGTCAGTTTCGCGTTCCCTGCTTTATCGTCTGGGCCGTCACGATCGGCAGCACTTTGCTGAGTCTGGCGTTTATGATTCCTGCTTTGACCGACGGGGCATTCGCGAAACGGATCGAATCCATTCGCCGCGTGGGTCCGCTGATCGCGCAGTTTCATCACGCCGTGCGGATGTATCGCCGCCGGCCGTCCATTTTGTTGCTGAGCTTGGTGCTGAGCCTTGGCGTGCATAGCCTGACCTCCGTGGCTTACTATCTGATTGCGAAGGCCTTGCCGGGCCAAGCGCCGACCTTGGCCGCGACGTTCATCATCGCTCCACTCAGCATCCTGGTCGGGATCTTGCCGGTCATGATGAACGGCCTGGGGGTCGTCGAAGGCGCCATGAAAATCCTCTACGCGCAAGTACCCAGCGGTTTGCCGGCCGGGGTCGTCGTGACGGCCGGGCTGGGATTGCTCGTCTCGCTTACGAACCGCTTGATCATGATTTTGATCGCGAGCATTGGCGCGATTTATTATCTCTTCCGCCGGCGCGAGGTCGCCGTCTTGATTCATGCCGCGGAAGCAGGGCCGCCCGCCCCAGAGCCATCGGGAGCGGCGGCGGCCGCGGCGGAGTTTCGACCCGGCCCGAGCAGCCAACTGGCCATGTGAGCAAGCGGCGCCATTTCGCTTCAGCACTCCGCGCGGAGGACGAGCTTCGCAATCTCCGGCGGACAGTTCAGCCGCAAGGGAACTTCGCAGCCAATCCCACGGGTGACATGCAGCACCGTCGGCGCGGTGTAAAACGTCCCTTGGGCGTATTTCACGCCGTGCCAACTTGGCGAGTAGATCGCGCCGACCAGCGGCAGCCGCACTTGGCCGCCATGCGTATGCCCGGCGAGCATCAGATCGAATTGCCGGCGGCGAGCCCACCGAAACTGATCGGGCGAATGCGCCAAGAGAATTCGCAGGTCGGCGGTTGACGGCGGCAATTCAGCTTGCGGCAACCACGGCTGCTCGTTGCCGGCAAGCAAAATCGTCTGGCCGCGGACGGCGATCGTTCGCGCCTCGCGGCCGAGATAGATCAGCCCGGCGGCCTCGAGCTCTGCCCGCGCCTTTTCGGTCAGGTCGTGCCGCACGTCATGATTTCCGAAAATGAAGTAGACTCCTTGCGGCGCGCGGAGTTTCGCGAACGTTTCCGGAATCCAACTCAAGAGTTCAGCCCGATCGAAGAGGTCGCCGGTGAGCGCGATCAGATCGCAGCCCAGCGCGTTCGTCTCGCGAACGGCTGCCTCGTAATAAGAGCGCGCGAGCCGCCCTTTCAGATGCCAATCGGAGACGTGGGCAATTGAAAATCCGTCGAGCGGTCGCGGCAGCGCCGGCAACACGAGCTCTTTTTCCTCGATCTGAATCTGGCGAACCTGATTGCCGGGCACGAGTCCAACGAGTTTTCCCACGAGCCCCGTCGCGGCCGGCGAAGGGACAATCGCGGAGACATCGACTCGGCGCGTGCTCTGCGGCAAGAGTCGATGGGTGACGCGCGCGGTCAACCGCCACATGATCCACCACAGCCCGTACAAGCCGCCGACCAACCAGCAGAGATCAAGATAGGCTGCGCAGACTGCCGGCCAATGGCTCGATTCGCCGCGTGAATCGGACGGAATGACGCCGCCGCGCATCAAAAGCCACGCCGCGGCCGCCGCCATCGGCAGCAAGACGAGCATCCCATGACAAACGTAGGAGGCCAGTTTGTTGAACCAGTTGGGAACCAGGGACGCGTGCAGGCGATTTGCCAACCCCACCCAAATGGCCGCATGGCCAAACAGCGTGAACAGGATCAGAGCGGCAATCGGCATCGGCACCACGACGAGAGTTTCGCAACCGGCGGCCCTCGGCGAGCGGCAACCGCGGCCGGCAAAAAAGCCGGTCATGGGGTCTGCCGCGAAATCGGCTCTCCGCGCCACGGGCAGCGACCAGCCGACAACAAGGCGTCCGGGACCGCGAATTAAGGACTGACGGTCTTGGGCGCGGTGACGGTCCGTTCCACCGCATCAATCAATTGGTCCAAGCGGAACGGCTTATATAAGACAAACTTCAGGCCAGCTTGTCGAGCCTTGACAATCGAGTGGCCTGGATCGTAACCGTAGCCCGTCATCAAGATCAGCGGCACATGGGCCAGAAACTCTTGCAGTTTCACCATCAGTTCATAGCCGGTCATCTCAGGGAGTCGAATGTCGGAGATGATGGCATCGTACTCCTGATTGGTCGCCTCGCTATGCCGGGCCATCGCCAGCGCCTCGTGCGCGTCGCGCGCCGTCTCCACGATGCAACCATAGCGCTCGAGCAAATTGTGCGAAGCACTGCGAACGGTCTCATCGGCGTCGGCCACCAAGATGCGGCGGCGGCGCAGCGACGGCCGCTTTTCGCCTTGCTGCGGCCCTTGCGGCAAGGCTTGGCTCGGCTTCATCCTCTGGCCGACTTGCTGAATGACCTGCTTCACCTCGCGCGCGTTGCGCAAAATCCGTTGCAGGCGATCGACAACATCCGGATCGAGCCCGATATAACGTTCCATCACCCCGACCGCGTCATTCAAAATGTCGTCAATCGGGAGGGCCACCGCCGAGTGGATCGCTTCGCAGCTTTCGGCGACCGTGCTCTCCTTTTCAGCGACCAAGAGCTGCAGCGTGTTCAAGGCCACCGCCACGTCGCGCGCAAAAATCTCCAAGAATTGCAGGTCGTTTTCGGAGAAGGCTTTCGGCTCCGGGCTTTCCACGTTAAATGTGCCGATGGTCTTTTCGTGCAAGATCAGCGGCACAGTTAACGAGCTTTTCGCTCCTTGAGCTCCTTCGAGATAAAGCGGGTCCTGTTCGGTATCCTCACACAGATAACTCTTGCCTGTCGCCGCCACGAAACCCGTTACGCCATTCATCGTCGGTTCTGCGTAAAGAACGCGATTTTCGGCCTCAGGGGTCATGCCCTCGGCCAACAGGGGCGTCAGCTTGCCGCGTTCGCCCTCCCATTCGAGCATGCGGATTTCGACGACATCATATTGGAGCAAATCTTTGGTGAAGTGCAGGATATTCGACTTCAACAGATCGATCCGCGCATCGATCGACATCTCGGCGACCTCGTCCGGCTTCATGTCGGCCAGTTCGATGCCCGCCTGGTGGATCGCGACGAGCTTCTGCTGCTGGAACACGTCGTTGGTCACATCGCGCACGGTGACGATCAAATGTTGCGGCGGGAGGCCAGGCTCATGAACCGGCGACGCGTGAATGCGGAAATAGGACGTGTCTTTCAGCGAAGGTTCCGGCGGCGGGGCGGCGTCATCGCAATTGCGCGAACCGCTGTCATGGTCGAATTCACTCGGCTTGCCGCTGCGGAGCGTGGTGGAACTCGGCTTGTCGGTCGAGAGCGCGGTCTGGAACGGACAGAAGTCGGGGCCGAGAATGTCGGGACTGTTCAGCGCCGCATAAAAATTCATGCCGGTCACGGAATCGCGGCCGCTCCACTGCCGCATTCGCTCGTTCGCCCAGAGGATCGAATTATCGGAGTTGAGGACCACGACCCCCTCGGGCAGTCCTTCTAAAATCCGATCGTTTTGCAGCAGCCGCCCGATTCGGCTGGCTTCGGTCAGAAAGTTCGAGGAGACATAGACGCCTTCGAACGAGTCTTTGCCCAGCATGGACAAGGCGCGGAGCGGACTGCGAGCTTCAACAATTTCAAACGCCGCCAAAAGTTCATCTGGCAACACTCGAACTGGTTGTGTCGAGTCGCGAACAACGAGAATCTTGGGCTTGCCAGACAATCCTTCGTGCTCCGCTGGAAGTGCGTGAACCCAAAAGCATTATAAGGCCAATGCGGGCTCCAAACAACCGACCCCTTCGCCGGAGTGGTGCCGCGGCACGGGTCGGCTCTTGTTTCATCGGCTTGGCCGAAGCCGCTTATTCATCCTCGCTGGGCTGCGAAGCGCGGCTTCCGCTTAGATAACTATTGCTGCGGCGCTCGCAATCGGCAAGACCCGAATCCGACGAATGCGCGGAATCCGACAACTGCGCGGTCTAACCGTTAAAAAAACGAGCGACCCTTCGAAAAAGGGGACGCCGCCCGGAATAAGCGGCGCCGTACTCAAGCCCGAGCCCGCACGAGAACCGCCAGAAATCGAGATGGAACCGCCAACCTCGGATCGCCGGGAGACAATTTGCGGCCATGAATTGGCAATGCACCGCGATTAGCGCTCGGAATTCGGCCAGTTATAGACCTCTTGCAAGGCCTTCTGCACGGAACTGGTTAGTTGGCGGCCGCTGACCGGCTTTGATAGAACGCAAAAAGCCCGTTCTGAAATCGCTTCTTGAATCAGGCCGTCATCGAGCGCGGCGGACATCAAAATGCACGGCAGCTCGGCGTGGATCCGCTTCACCCGGCGAATCGTTTCCAGGCCGGTGAGCTTCGGCATGTGCATGTCGAGCAACAACAGATGGACCTGGCAGCGCTTAATGACATCCAGCGCCTCTTCGCCATTCTGGGCCAACAGCGTGTTAAATCCGCGCGGCTCGAACACCCCTCGCAATGTCTCCCGAAATTGGAGGTCGTCGTCCGTAATCAGAATGGAAGGAGCGGGGAAATACATGGCGCAGGCCAGAATCAGTTTCCATATTTGGCTGTCACAAAAGTCGCGCCAACTTATCACGCAACTCCAATACCACTTCAGTATATCTCAAATCCTGGCGCCCATTCGCGGCGATAAAAAATTCGTAAGCGTCTGGAGGGTTTCAACTTATAACAACTACGCCCGATCGGAGAAAGACGAAACGGCTGGTCCAGGGAGGCATTTTCCGACGTTCTGCTGCTGTCAAAGCATGCGAGCTTGCCAATTCGGCAGGCTACGGCGCTTTTTCCGCCGCGGTCCATTTTCCCATGGCGCGCTGCCCCCAGCGAATTTAACCAGCGCCGCCCAAGTGGTCCGCCATTCCCGGCTCCCACTCCACTCGCTGCACGGCCGTTCTGTCGGTCGCGGCGCGGCGAACTCCTTCCGCGGCCCATTCCACAAGTCGCCTCTGGCCAAGCTTCGGCTCTCGCTGAGGAAGCAATTCATTTCTAGCTCCGACCAGGGCAATCGCCGAGAATTGCATCCGCTCCCAAACGGCATCACGCGGGTTTCAGGCTTTCTTGTCCATTCGCCCTATAATTCAACCACGCATGGCCAACGCGGATACGAGCGTGCAATTTTCGCAGCGAGTTTGAACGCCGCCGATCGAAATCGCGCCCGCTTGTCAGTCCGCTAGCTATCTCTATACTAAACTTTCGTCTGCCCTAGGTCGCCGTAAACTCCGCCGGCGGCAACTTTTTGACAACTGCCAGGAAGCGCACTGTGGAAGCCTCTTTGCCTGCCGCTCCGTCGGTTCCCGCCACCGGTTTTCTGGGTCGCCACCAGTTTGTCATTTACCGCCTGTTTTCGATGGCGGGCATCTTTCCCATCGGGGCCTATTTCGTCGTCCATTTGCTGACGAATCTCACGGTTCTCGATCCGCAAATGTTCCAGGAATCGGTCGATCGGATTCATAGCCTGAGAATTTTTCTCTGGGTCGTCGAATGGACTTTCATTTTTCTGCCGATTGCCTTTCACGCCGTGGTGGGGCTGATCATCATTAGCGGCGGAATGCCGAACACGGGTTCCTATCCGCTTTCCGGAAACATCCGTTACACGCTCCAGCGCGCGACGGGAATGATCGCGCTGGTGTTCATTGTCTGGCATGTCATCCACTTGCACTACCTCTTCGGCGGCCCCTTCAAGAGCATTGGGGGAGCCCAATTCGACGATCAGCACGCCACCAGTTCGGCCGCCGGCGCGATTCAGGCGGCCCTCTGGATTCAAATTTGTTATGCGATCGGAGTCGTTGCTTGCGCGTACCACTTTGCCAACGGAATCTGGACCGCCGGAATTACCTGGGGCGTCTGGATGAGCGCGGCGGCGCAGTCCCGAGCGTCGAAAGTCTGTCTGGCGATCGGGCTCGCGCTGGCGGCAGTCGGGCTCGGCGCCCTGTTTGGAATGGATCGAGTCGATGTGCCTAAGGTGCGCGCGGTCGAAGATCGCGCGATCGAAGCGGGGGAATTCGAACAAGGCAAGATTACTCTGCCTGAGTTAAAGACGCAGGAGTCTGCGCCGCCGGCCGACCTGCCGTCCGCGGAATCAAAGAAATGAGTTGCTCCGCGAACGGCCGGCTGGACCTGACGCCGAGGTTTCACGAGTAAACCTGGGACCCGCGATTAAGCACGGAGCTTTAACCCTAATATCACGCAGCGCCGCGAGCGCGCGGCAAAGACTGAAGCAAAACTCTTATGGCACAGCAACGCGTCGTGGTGGTTGGCGGCGGACTGGCGGGCTTGGCGGCCACGATGAAGCTCGCGGAGCTTGGCATTGCGGTCGATTTGATTAGCCTTACCCCGGTCAAGCGCTCGCACTCGGTTTGCGCCCAAGGGGGAATCAACAGCGTCAATCCGCAAACGCGCCAACAAGGGGACAGCGAGGCGCTCCACTTTGACGACACGGTTTACGGCGGCGATTTTTTGCAGCATCAACCGCCGGTCAAAGAGATGGCTGATTGGGGTCCGCGGATTATCGATTTGATGGATCGGCTCGGCGTCCCTTTCAACCGCACGCCCGAGGGCTATCGCGATCAGCGCCGCTTCGGCGGCACGCTCTACAAGCGGACCGCCTTTGCCGGCGCGACCACCGGCCAGCAATTGCTGTACGCGCTCGACGAGCAGGTCCGCCGCTGGGAAGTCGAAGGAAAAGTGCGGAAATACGAGTTCTGGGACTTTCTCGGCCCGGTCCTCGACGACCAAGGCGCCTGCCGCGGTTGCGTCGCGCAAGACTTGGTCACGATGGAGATTCGCGCCTTTCCGGCCGATGTGGTCGTCGTCGCCAGTGGCGGAGCGGGCTTGATTTATGGTCGCTCGACCATGTCGATGGCCTGCACGGGCAGCGCCGGCAGCCGTTGCTTTCAGGCGGGCGCCAAATATGGCAACGCCGAATTCATCCAAGTCCATCCCACCGCCGTCCCGGGAGCCGACAAGCTGCGGCTGATGAGCGAGAGCGCGCGCGGCGAGGGGGGCCGGGTCTGGGTCCCGCGCCAGCCGCAAGATCCGCGGCCCGCGAAATCGATTCCCGCCGCCGAGCGCTATTACTTTCTCGAAGAGCGCTATCCGAAATATGGGAATCTCGTTCCACGCGACATTGCCACTCGCGAAATCTTCAATGTTTGCACCGCCGAGGGGCTCAGCGTCGAAAAAGATCGGCTCTGCGTCTACCTCGATCTGACCCATATCCCGCGCGCGGTCCTCGATCGCAAACTGGGCGGGATTCTCGAAATCTACGAGAAGTTTCAAGGGGTCGATCCGCGCGAAGTGCCGATGAAGATTTTTCCGGCGGTCCATTATTCGATGGGGGGCCTCTGGGTCGATTATCAAAAGTCTTCGACCGGCGGGCTGGTCGTCGGT
>DASRSE010000167.1:0-8230 GCA_035656655.1 Pirellulales bacterium | reverse complement strand
CAGCTCGGGAAAGTTTTGATGCAATAGCTGGACGCAGCGGAGATACCAATCGTATTTCATCTGATGATGCAAGCCGCCAACGATGTGCATTTCCGTGCAGCCGTTGTCGACGGCCTCTTGGCCGCGGGCGACGATCTGCTCGTCGCTCATGAGATAGCCCTTGGCCTCGCGCAGATCGGAGCGAAACGCGCAGAACGTGCAGCGATAGACGCAGATGTTCGTCGCGTTGAGATGGGTGTTGATGTTGTAATAGGCCGCATTGCCGTTCTTGCGCTCGCGAACCAGGTTGGCCAAGGCGCCGACGTCGTTCAGCGGAACTTCGGGCGAATAGAGACGCAGACCCTCATCCAACGAGAGCCGCGTGCCGGCAACGACTTTTTCGCGAATCGCGGCAAACCGAGAAGAATTCATGGGAATGAAAAATCGCCTGGCGGGCGGCTCCTATCAAAGGCTAATCAAATCAAGAGGCAGAGTTCAACAGCAGATCTAAACACGTAACCGCGAAAACCCCTAAGCTAATCACCGCGTTGACGTGAAAAAACGCTCGGTTTAGCCGGCTTAAATCGTGCGGTCGAACAATCGCATGTTCATACGTCAACAGGATTCCGACGGCTGCTATTCCCAGCCAATAGATCAAGCCCAATTCATGATACTGAAAGGGGAGCGCCGCCAGCAACACGAGCGCCAAGAAATGGCAACTGGCGGCGATGTCCAGCGCCCGCATGATTCCGAAGCGGGCCGGAACGCTGCGCAAACGATGTTCGCGGTCGAACTCGGCATCTTGGCAAGCGTAAATAATGTCGAAGCCCGCCACCCAAAAGAACACCGCGCCTCCCAAATAGACGGCGGGCAGCAAATCGCGCCACTCGACTTGCACGATCGCGCCGCGCAGCGCGATCCACGCCGAGATGGGGGCCAGCATCAAGGCCGCGCCAAGCCAAAAATGAGCCAGCCAGGTGAACCGCTTGGCAAAGCTATACCCGAGCAAAAACAACAGCACCGGCACGGAAAGCTCCAGCGGCAACCGGTTCGGCAGAAACAGGGCCGTCGCGGCGATGAACCCGGCTCCGCTGACGAGCGTGAACAGCGCCACCGACCCCACGCTCAGAATTCCAGCAGGCAAATGGCGCATTTCGGTGCGTGGATTGGCGGCGTCGATCCGCCGATCGACGAGGCGATTGAACGCCATCGCCGCGCTTCGCGCGCACACCATGCACAGCACGATGGCCGCCAAGTCGCGCCAGCGAAAAACGACCGCTGGCTCCGGCTCGCCCGATGGAATCTCATTGCGCGCATTCAGCGCCAGCAGCGGCATTTCGGCCGCCGAGTCGCTGCCGACTGCCCCGCGCACGGCGGCCACGGCCAATTGAGATTGACGGATCGAGTCGCGAAGCTGCTCGACTTGCCGCGCTTCACGCCATGTCAAATGCCACGCCAAAACGGCCGCGCACAGCGCGAACGGGAGCGCGAACACCGTATGGCTGAAGCGGATCAGTTCAAGCAGGGGGCGGAGGGGCATGGGGAATTGTTGATTGCTAAATGCTAAATGCTAAATGCTAAATGCGAAATGATAATTGCTAATTGCGAAATGATAATTGCGAAATGATAAATGACGAATACTGCATGCCCTCTTATTTAGCAATTAGCATTTATCAATTAGCATTTCCCCCCCTCCCCCCAGCGCCGCATCAAGTCGTTCTCGACGCCGAGTTGGTCGCAGATGCGAGCGACCATGAAATCGACCAGGTCGGCGATCGTTTGGGCGCCGTGATAAAAGCCGGGCATGGCCGGCAGCACGACGACGCCGGCCGCCGCCGCCCGTTGCAGGTTCTCCAGTTGAAACACGGACAGGGGCGTTTCTCGCGGGACCACGATCAGCTTGCGACGTTCTTTCACGTGCACATCGGCGGCGCGGTGGATCAAGTTGCCCGACGCCGCGGTGACAATCGCGCTCAGCGATCCGCCCGAGCACGGACAAACGATCATGCCGCCGGTCAAGAACGATCCGCTCGCGATCGGCGCGAAGAGGTTTTGATAGTGATGATAATGCACGGTCCCGCGCGCCGGTGGCGTCTCCAGCAGATCGGCGAGGCGGAAATGGTCCAGATCGATCGTCCGGCCGAGCTCTTGCCTGATCACTGCCGCGCCGGCCGGGCTAATCGACAAATGGATCTCGCGGCCCGCCTCGAGCAGGACCTCCAGCAAGCGCCGCGCATAGATCGCGCCGCTGGCTCCGGTAATGGCAAGGACAAGAGGAAGCACGGCGGCACCTTTAGCGTTTATGGCCGATGTAAAGGGTCGCGACGCCGAACGTCAGCGGTCGAAACCGCACCCCCTCCAGGCCGGCCGCTTCCATCCGCGCGACCAGCGCTCGGCCGCTGGGAAACTCGCTGACGCTGGCCGGCAAATAGTTATAGGCTTCGCTCTTGTTGCGCATCAGCGCTTGGCCGATCCGCGGCAAAATGTGACGAAAATACCACCCGTAAATCGCCTTGAAAGGTTGCCAGTTCGGTTGCGAAAACTCGAGCACGGCTACCCGACCGCCGGGCCGGCAGACGCGGGCCATTTCGCGCAATCCTTGATCGGTATCGGCGACATTTCGCAACCCAAAGGCGACCGAGACGATCTGAAACAGATGGTCCGGAAAGGGCAGTTTTTGCGCGTCAGCTTCGACAAAGGCAAGCCGGCCGTTGGCGCCCGCCCGGTCCCCTTTCGCGCGGCCGATCTCCAACATTTCGGGGCAAAAATCGGCTCCCACCACGCGCACTTGACCACGGCTTTTGTGATAAAAGGCCAGCGCCAGATCGCCGGTTCCGGTGCACAGATCGAGGATCGGCCCATCGGCCGTCGGCGCGACGGCGCGAACCGTCCGCCAGCGCCAATAATGGTCGACCCCGAGCGACAACAGATGATTGAGGAAATCGTAGCGCGGAGCGATCTCGCCGAACATTCGCCGCACGCGCGTTTCCGAGTTATCGACGGTCATGGTTGACGAGTTCCCAGCGGCGGGAATTGCTTCCACGCGAAGACGCGAAGGGGTCGCGGAGGCGTGCTCCTAAGTCTTACCCGGAATGCCGCCAGGATTATAACCGGCATGGAATTACTGTTCAGAATTAGTCCCATCGCGTGGACTGGGTTCTTCCGCCATTCTAATCGAACTGGCAGCAGAGGGTAACCGGCCCGAACGCGCGAGTTGCCTCCATTTTGGGGAAGAAGAGGCTTGCGGTATCATGGCGAAGGACCCACGGCGGATTTCTGAGGAGATTCGAAGATTATTTCGATGAGGATCGAGCAACTTTATGCGTTCGTTTGCCGTCCATTTGACACCGAATCTGACGACGCCTGACGAACTGGCCGGCGGAACGGTCGTCGTGATCGACGTGCTGCGGGCCTCCACGACCATCGTTCATGCGTTGGCGGCCGGGGCGACGGCGGTGATTCCATGCTTGGAAATCGACGAAGCGCGCCAGCTGGCCGCGCGGTTTTCGCCTGACCGGGTCATTTTGGGGGGCGAACGCGGCGGGCTGAAAATCGACGGCTTTGATCTGGGAAATTCACCGAGTGAATATACCCTCGAGCGCGTCGGCGGCAAGACCGTCGTTTTCACCACCACCAACGGCACTCGGGCGATGCAGATGTGCCATCGAGCAGCACGCGTGCTGATCGGAGCGGCGGTCAATCGGCAGGCGGTCGCCGAACGGTTGCAATTTTGCGCCAAGGTCCATCTGCTTTGTGCCGGCACGGATGGACGGATCAGCAGCGAAGATGTCCTGGCGGCCGGCTTGATCGGCCAATGCGCCGCGCCGGATCAGATAGAGCGGAACGATGAGGCCGAACTCGCTGTTTTGGCTAGCCGCGCGCTTTGCGAGGGGGGGCGAGAACGCTTGGCCGCGGCCTTCGCGCACAGCCGCGGCGGCAAGAATCTGATCGCGCTGGGCAGCCGTTCTGACATCGTGACCGCGGCTCAATTGGATCAGAGCGCGATCGTGCCGGAACTGGATCTGGCAACGTGGCGCATCACGGCCGGATAGACCAAAGCCAGCGGCTGAGATAAAGTAATCGGTTTGGACGTTGGCGGAAAAGGTTCGCCGGCTTGCTCTGTCGCGGAAAAGGGACATGGTTCAAGCCGGCGGAAGCGGTGCGCATAAAACAGCGGTAGTTCGAATACGAGACTTCAAGCAGCAAGGGGCTCATCATGGACATGGAAAAATTGGTCTCGCTGTGCAAACGGCGCGGATTTTTGTTTCAGTCGAGCGAGATCTACGGCGGTCTGAACGGCTTTTGGGACTACGGCCCGCTCGGCGTGGAGCTGAAGCGCAACGTCAAGGAGGCCTGGTGGCGCGACATGGTCTCTGGCCACGATGACCTAGCCGTCTTGCCGGGCGCTCCGGCCAGCTACGAAATGGCCGGTCTCGATTGCTCGATCATCATGCATCCGCAGGTTTGGAAAGTGTCGGGGCATTACGACTTGTTCCATGACTTCATGATCGATTGCAAAACCGAGGGCTGCAAAGGCCGCTTTCGCGCCGATCATATTCAGAACATGCAATGCCCCTTGAAGCCATCGAAAAAGCCAGGCGAAACCGATAAGTGCAGCTTGACCGAGCCGCGCGAATTCAACCTGATGTTTAAGACGATTATTGGCGCGCTCGGGACCGATGAGGATGCCGCCTTTCTCCGGCCCGAAACGGCGCAAGGCATCTTCATGAACTTCAAGAACGTCGTGGACAGCACCCGCGTCCGCATTCCTTTCGGCATCGCGCAAATCGGCAAGAGCTTTCGCAACGAGATCACGCCGAGCAACTTCACGTTCCGCAGCCGCGAATTCGAACAGATGGAGATCGAGTTTTTCTGCCGGCCCGACACCTCGCGCGACTGGTATCAATATTGGCGCGATCGGCGGATGAAGTGGTACACGGATCTAGGATTGGCGGGCGAGCGGCTGCGGCTCCGCGAGCATGCGGCCGACGAACTAAGCCATTACTCCACCGGGACGGCCGACATCGAATATGCGTTTCCCTTTCTGGAGGAGGGGGACTTCGGCGAGCTGGAGGGCATCGCCCATCGCGGCGACTTCGACCTTCGCAGCCACATGGAAGGCAAGCTCGACGAAAAATCGCGGCCGCTGCAGGTGCAACTGGGCCCTGACGGCAAGCCCAAATGGCGCGGCAGCGGCAAGGACCTGTCCTACTTCGACGATCAGGCGACCGACTCCGCGCTGAAGCGGTTTACTCCGCACGTCATCGAGCCGTCGGCCGGGGCCGATCGGGCGACGCTGGCGTTTTTGTGCGAGGCCTATTATGAAGACCAGGCGCCCGATGACAAGGGAGTCTTGCAATCGCGGGTCGTGCTCCGCTTTCATCCGCGGATCGCCCCGGTCAAAGCGGCGGTCTTTCCGCTCGTCAAAAAGGACGGCATGCCCGAGATCGCGGCGGATGTCTATCGGCGCCTCAAGCAACACTGGAACGTCTTCTACGACGAGAAGGGGGCCGTCGGCCGCCGTTATCGCCGGCAAGACGAAATCGGCACGCCGATCTGCATCACGATCGACGGCCAAACTTTGGCCGACCAGACGGTCACGTTCCGCAATCGCGACACGCTCCAGCAGCGGCGCGTGAAGATCGACGATTGCGTCGCCGAGCTCGAGAAGAAGATCAGCGGCTAGCGCGGCGAGGAAGTCACCCCTCGCCGCCGGCGATCTGGCCGGGCTGAAAAACAACTTCGCCTTGCGCCGCGTGTTGGCCGTTCCTACACCAACTCGTGGATCGGTTCGACTTCCGAATCGGTTGGATAGCGCGGAATGCCCGCCCCGTCGTAAACTCGATCGCGGTGCGCGTCGATGCCCATCTTTTGATAGAGGGTGGCAAAGACCTCTTGGAATTTGACGGGGCGCCGCACCGGTTCTTCCGCGTACTTGTTCGTTTCGCCGATGACCTGGCCGGTCCGCAGGCCGCCGCCGGCGAGCACGCAAGCGTTGTTCTGCGGCCAGTGGTCGCGGCTGTTCTTGTGGTTCAGCTTGGGCGTGCGGCCGAATTCTCCCCACACCACGACCGACACGTCTTTGTCGAGCCCGCGCTCGTGCAGATCGGTCACCAGGGCCGACAAGCCGGAATCGAGCAGCGGAAAGTCGGTTTTCGATTGCACGAAGTTCATGCCATCGTCGCCGTGCCAATCCCAGCGGCTGAAATTCATGGCGACATAGCGGGCGCCAGCCTCGACAAGGCGCCGCGCGATGCAAAAGTTTTCGACCATCCGCGGCGCGCCGTCGCGCTGAAACGTTTCATCACTCTTGCCGTAGCGCGCGACAATGGCGGGGTCTTCTTTCGAGAGATCGAGCGCGTCGCCGAGTTTGGAGTCGGTCAAAATGCCGAGCGCCTGCTGCATCGAGGCATCGTAGCCGGCCGTCTTCGCCGAGGTGTCGATGCCCCGGCGAAAATGATCGAAGGCCTCGCGCAGCTCGTCGCGATGGTGCAAGCGCTCGAGCGAAATCCCTTGCAAGACCATGTTGTCCGATTTGTCGCGAGCTTTCTTGCCCACCGCGTTGAAAGGATTGTATTGTGGGCCGAGGAAGCCGGAGCCTCCCGGTTCGCCCCAAGTGCGATTGCCGGTCGCATACATCACGGCCATGTTGGCGGGCACGGCAGGCGTCCCTTGGCCCGCGAGGCGCGAGACCCACGAGCCAGCCGAGGGCCAGCCGCCATTGGGCCCGCGATCGTTTTTCTTGCGGCCCGTCATGCACTGGTAACCGTCGTGCGCCCCTTCCGAGTCGCACAGCGTGCGAACGATGGCGAACTTGTCCATCATCGCGGCCATTTTCGGAAACAGCTCGCAGATTTGAATGCCCGGCACGTTCGTGTTGATCGGCTTGAACTCGCCGCGAATTTCGGACGGGGCGTCCGGCTTCAGATCCCACATGTCGATATGGGGCGGTCCGCCGGGCAAGTAGATATTGATGATCGCCTTGTGCGAACTGCCGACGCCCGCTTGCGCTTCGGCCGCCAAGATCTGGTTCAAGGCCAAGCCGCCAAAGGCGGCGCCGCCGATCTGCAAAAATCCACGGCGCGAAATGCCATCACAAAATCCACGCTTGACTTGAGGACGACCGAGAATTGATAGCATGGTAGGCAGCTCCAAAACGTGGTTGCGGCGTGTGAAGCGGAGGGAAAACAGGCGGGACGGACGAGTATCAACTTAGCGTCCGCCGCGGCGGAATGCAAATTCTACAGCGGTGCGCGCGGCGAATAATCCTCGCGGGGCGAGCGGAAACAATCGCCCCCTTGGGAAAACAAACGGGCGCATGCCGCGCCGGCCGGACTATACCAAAATCGGCTAAATATTCGGAAGACGTTCTTTGGAATCGCCAAATTGGTCGAGATGGACCCCCATTTTGTCCATCAACGACAAGTACAGACTGCACATTTTCCGGTTCGGCTTATCGAGATAGTCCAAAATCCGGCCGGTTTTGATCTGGCCGCCGCCGCTGCCGAGCATCACCACCGGCAGTTGAAAATTGTCGTGATTGCCGGTCATCATGCTCGACATATAAAGAATCATCGAATTATCGAGCAAGGTCCGCTCCCCCTCTTGAACGGCGTCCAGTTTTCCGGCGATGTAGCCTAACTGCTCCACGAAAAACTGGTTTACGCGCAGCCAATCGGCGCCGTCGGAATGCGACAACAAGTGGTGGATCATGTAGTCGATCTTCAGCTTCGGAAAGCGCAGCGACGAATGGTCGTTGTTGAGCTTGAGAGTGCAAATCCGCGTGGTGTCGGTGCGGAACGCCAGCACCAGAATATCGCACATCAACCGCATGTGGTCGTCGATGTCTTGCGGCATACCGTCGGCCGGCCGCGGTTGGTCGGGCTTGGCCAGCGTCGGGCGCCAGCCTTCCAGCCGGCGCTCTTTGCCGGCGTTCGCGATCCGCTGTTCGACATCGCGCACCGAAAACAGATATTCGTCCAAGCGGCGCTGATCGGACGTGCTGATCTGGCGGCGCAAGTCGCTCGATTCCTCCAGAACCGAATCCAGCACGCTCTTGTCGGCCTTGCCGACCTCGTCGCGAAATAAGCGGTCGAAGGCCAGGGCCGGATAGAGTTCCAATGGCGTCGGCGTCGTCGGCGACGACCACGAAATATGCGAGCTATAGATCATCGAGTAGTTCTTGTGCAGCGCGGCAATCGATTGCTCGCAACCGAGCACCAAGCTCGGCACCTTCGTTTGCTCGACCAGC
>DASRSE010000166.1:0-19445 GCA_035656655.1 Pirellulales bacterium | reverse complement strand
ACGAAGGTCGTCGGCTACGGCCAGACCGGCCGCGTGAAGCTGACGACCCTCACGAAGGAGTTTTTCGTGCCCGGCTTCATGGAACGGGACGAAGGGGAGCGTGAGCCGCCGTATGAGCAATATCCTTGGGATGGGGTGAGCGGGGTGCGCCCGTTCCATGAATTTGCCCAGGCGACGACGGTCGGCGTATACTAATGGGAATCGGCCGGCGCTAGAATTCGGGCGGAACAGCCGAGCGCCGCGCTGGCGACTCGCCGCAGCTCCCGTTTTCTTCGCGACGATTCCCCCGCGAAGCGTTTTGGACATTACCGCGGAACCGTCGGCGCGGGACCAGCAACTCGACCGAAACTAGCCACTTTCTCGGAGGCCGTTCGCTGTGATCAAAATTCCCGTCCTGCGGTGGGGAAAGCCGTACGAGTCGCTGGATCAAGACCAACTGGTCCATTTTCTAACCGGCGAACCGCTGGCGACCGTCAGCCAGGCGAACGGCGGCCTGCTCGAACGCGACATGCGCAAAGCGAGCAACGCGCGCCGCGTTCTCCGCGACTTGCCCATTGAAGATTTGATCCAAAAGATCAAGGTCGCGGCCGACCTCTATCTAAAAGAGACGCTGCCGGTGGGAGACGGCCAACAATCTCCCGACGACTTCGCCCGCTGCCAGTCGGCGACGACCGGGCTGCCTGAGCACATGTGCAAGTTCAACATGGCGAAAAACCATTTTGTCCTGTCGAACATGGACCAGATGCTCGATGCGCTCACGCGGGGCTTGCCGCTGAAGGTGCTGACCCGCGGCTACGGCGTCGAAAGCCGCGGCGTGATTGTGAGCTATCAAGCGCAGGCCCCGGCGCTGGGGCTGGTACTCCCCTCGAATTCGCCCGGTGTCCACACGCTCTGGCTGCCGGTGATTCCGATGCAGTTGGGTTTGGTGCTCAAGCCCGGACCCCAAGAGCCGTGGACTCCGTACCGGATGGCGGCGGCCTTTACGCAAGCGGGAATTCCTGCCGAGGCCATCTCGATTTATCCGGGCGGTCCCGATGTTGGCGCGGCGGTCTTGAATGCATGCCAGCGGGCCATGATTTTCGGCGGCACGGCGACCGTCGATCGCTACAAGGGCAATCCGCGCGTGCAAGCGCATGGACCCGGCTTCAGCAAGATTCTGCTCGGCGACGACGTGGTGGATCAATGGGAAAAATACCTCGACCTGATGGTTGACAGCGTGTACGCCAATAGCGGCCGCGGCTGCATCAATTGTTCGGGAATCTGGGCCAGCCGGCACACTCGGGAGATTGCCGCGGCGCTGGCGGCCCGCATTGGTCCGATCGAGGTCAAGCCGCCGGAAGATCCCACAGCCGGCTTGGCGGCATTTACGATCCCCGGCTCGGCCAAGGCCATCTGGCAATCGCTCGAGGCCGACTTGAAAGAGGGAGGCGCGACGCACGCCACCGCCGAGTATGGCCCGCGATTGATTGAGCTCGAGCGCTGCGCCTATCTCCGTCCCACCGTCATCCACTGCACGTCGCCCAGTTTGGCCGTGGCCAAGAAAGAGTTCATGTATCCGTTTACGACCGTCGTCGAATGTCCGCAGGACAAGATGCTCGCGGAGATCGGCCCGACCCTCGTCTGCACGGCGATTACGAACAATGCCTCTTGGGCGCAAGAACTGGCCGACGCCACCCACATTGATCGGCTCAACATCGGGCCGATTCCCACCATTAAATTGGACTGGCTCCAACCGCACGAAGGCAACATCGTCGATTTCTTGTTCCGCGCGCGGGCGTTCCAAGTTCCCGCGGACAAGATTCCGGCGTTGCGTTAAGGCCTCCGCGACAGGCGGCGGCTGGCCGGCAATCCGAAACCGCCGGCGAAGCCCCAAAATCCGAATTCAATTCCGCCGCGCGCGGCCCGAACCGGTTCGCACATTCCCTTTAGTTGTTTCATGGTTCCATTCGACTTTCACCCGCGAACGCGCATTGTTTTCGGCCCCAACAAGGTCGATTCGCTGGGCGAATTGGCGGGCGAACTCGGTGCGCGGCGGGCGCTGGTCGTTAGCGATCCGGGCGTGGTTCAAGCCGGTCACGCCGAACGCGGATTGGCCGCCCTGCGCAAAGCGGGGATCGAATCGCAACTCTTCTCCGACCTCAAGGAGAACCCAACGACCGACCATGTCGAGGCCGGGTTGCAGCTATGCCGGCGATACGAACCCGAACTGATCGTCGGTTTTGGCGGCGGCAGCTCGATGGACTGCGCCAAAGGGATCAATTTCGTGTATTCCAACGGCGGCCGAATTCACGACTATTGGGGAACCGGCAAGGCTACGCGCCCCATGCTCCCAATGGTCGCCGTCCCAACGACCGCCGGGACAGGGAGCGAAACGCAGTCTTTCGCCCTGATCTCGGATGCGAAAACCCACGTCAAGATGGCTTGCGGAGACAAGAAGGCCTCGTTTCGTGTCGCCTTGCTCGATCCGACGCTGACCGTTTCGCAGCCGCGCCGCATCACCGCATTAACGGGAATTGATGCGATCGCGCATGCTATCGAGACCTATGTGACCAAGGTTCGCAATCCGGCGTCGTTGGCCTTTAGCCGCGAGGCTTGGTTGCTGCTCGGCAGCAATTTTGCCCACGTGCTCGAAGAGCCGGAAAACCTCGTCGCGCGGTCTGGAATGCAGTTGGGGGCATCCTTCGCAGGCTTGGCGATTGAAAACTCGATGCTGGGCGCGACCCACGCCTTGGCGAACCCGCTGACGGCGCTATTCGACATCCCGCATGGGGAGGCGATCGGGATCATGCTGCCGCATGTCATTCGGTTCAATGCCGGGGCGGTCGCAAATTGGTATAATGAATTGCTCGAAGGGACCGGCGGAGCGAACGGCTTTCCGCAACCCGAGACCGGTTTCGAAGGCCTCGCGACGTTTGTGGCCAAACTGGTCCGCCAATCGGGATTGCAGCATCGGCTGGGCGAGTGCGGCGTCCCGCGAACGCGGATTGCGGAAATGGCCGCCGACGCGGCGAAGCAGTGGACCGGGACGTTCAATCCGCGGCCCCTTGCGGTGCCGGATCTGGAACGGCTCTATGAACAAGCTTGGTGAACGACGTAGCAGGCCAACCATGCAAAACAAAGCACTCAGCGTTTGCCGTTCGCCCGCCCGCATTGCTCGCGGCAAGTCGCCGCGCGCGGTGCGCACGTGGCTCGGCCTGGCGGGATGGCTTACGAGCTGGCTGCTGCTGGCCTCGCTGAGCCCGCCGGTCCGAGCAGCCGACGTTCCGACGGCGGCGAAAGACTCATGGCCGGTGTTCCGCGGGTGTGCCACCGCGACAGGCATGGCGGGCTGCACGCTGCCGGCCGATCCTGACCTGCTCTGGAAATTCACGGTGCCCAAGGGGGGCTTCGAAGCCACCCCCATCATCGGACAAAACCTGGTGTTCGTCGGCGATTTGGATGGCACGTTTTACGCGCTCCAGTTTGCCACCGGTCAAAAAGCTTGGACCTTCAAAATGGCCGAAGGGACCAGCGCCGCGGCCGCCTATCAGCCGGTTGCCGAGCAGTCGCCGGCGCGGTTAGAAGGTCGCGAAGCTCCAGAGTCCAAAGCGCGACCGGAAACCAAATCAAAACCGAATCGTTCGCTCACGGGCCGCGTTTTTGTCGGCGACATGGATGGGGGCTTTTATTGTCTGAACGCGACGACCGGTGAAAAGTTGTGGACGTTCAAGTCGGACGGCGAAATCGACTCGGCGCCAAACTTCTACAAGAATCTGGTGCTCTTCGGCTCGCAAGACGCCACGCTCTATGCGCTCAATGTGGCCGACGGCAAGGAGGTGTGGCGGCATACGATTGACGATCAGATTCGCTGCTCGCCGACGGTCGTCCAAGATCGTTGTTTTCTGGCTGGTTGCGATGGCAAGTTGCATGTGATCGAGTTGGAAAAAGGCGAAGAGGTGGGCAGCGTGCCAATCGAAGCGCCGACCGGTTCGACCCCCGCGGCGCTGGCGAACGAGGTTTTCTTTGGGACCGAAGGAGCGCAGTTTTTCGCCGTTGACTGGAAAGTCCCGAAAGTCCTCTGGACTTTCAAGGATTTGACGCACAGTTTGCCGTTTCGCTCGTCGGCGGCGGTGGCGTCCGACATGGTGATCTTTGGCGGGCGCGACAAAATGGTGCATGCTTTTCCGCTCCACTCCGACCAGGAGTTGTGGAGCTTTACTGCCAAGAATCGGGTCGATTCTTCGCCGGTCATTGTTGGCGATCGCGTCTTTTTCGGTTCGGCTGACGGCCGGATTTATGGCCTCGATCGGCACACTGGCAAAGAAGTCTGGAAATATGAAGCGGGCGGCCGGTTCACCTCGTCGCCCGCCGTGGCGAGCGAACGGCTCGTGATCGCCTCCGAGGACGGGTTTGTGTATTGCTTCGGAGCGAAGAAATAGCCGCGGGTCGGGCGGCGCGGGGCCTTTTGAATCAGCAGATCGGAAAGAGGAACATGACCACGATCGCGACCAAGACCGAAGTCGGCAGCTACTTCATCACGAACTATCCGGCTTACTCGCAGTGGACCAAAGAGGGAGTCGCCGACGTGCAGGCCGCGCTGCACGCAGCTCCGCGGCCCAACACGCCGCTGGGGCTCTATCTGCACATTCCGTTTTGTCGCAAGCGCTGCAAGTTCTGCTATTTTCGCGTCTACACCGACAAAAACTCGCACGAAGTGGAAAACTACGTGGCCGCCTTGTCGCGCGAGATCGAGCTCGTCAGCCGGCTGCCGGTGATGGGAGGCCGCCCGTTCCGATTCGTCTATTTCGGCGGCGGCACGCCCTCGTTTCTCAGCGCGAAGCAACTCACGTCACTGGTCGACCGGCTCCGCGCGAACATCAATTGGGACCATGCCGAAGAGGTGACATTCGAGTGCGAGCCGGGCACCCTGGCCGAACCGAAGGTTCATACGCTCAAGGACCTGGGCGTGACCCGGATCAGCCTCGGGGTCGAAAATTGGAGCGACGAAATCTTGGAGACCAACGGCCGCGCTCATCACTCGGCCGAAATCTTCCGCGCCTGGCAATGGATCGTGGATGCCAAGTTTTACAATACGAACATCGACTTGATCTCCGGAATGGTCGGAGAAACGTGGGAGAACTGGCGCGAGACGGTCCAGCGGACCATCGACTGCGGGCCGGACAGCGTCACGATTTACCAGATGGAACTGCCGTTTAACACCGTCTTTTCGCAAGACATTCTCGGACACAAAATCGAAACGCCCGTCGCCGACTGGCCGCAAAAGCGAGCCTGGGTCGATTATGCGTTCGATCAGTTTCTGGCCGCCGGCTATTCCATCTCGAGCGGCTATACCGTCGTTCGCGACAAGCGCAAAGTCAACTTCAGCTACCGCGACAATCTGTTTTCGGGTTCTGATCTGCTCGCCACGGGCGTCGCCAGCTTTGGCCATATCTCGGGAGTCCACTATCAAAACAACCACGACTGGGCCACCTATACCGAACCGCTGGAGCGCGGCGAGTTGCCGATCGGACGCGGGCTGAAGCCGACGCCGGATCAATTGCTCATTCGCGAGGTGATCTTGCTGTTGAAGACAGGACGGATCGATGCCGAATACTATCGGCGCAAATTCGGCGTCGACATCCTCGAACGGTGGGCCGACGTTTGGGACCGCTATGTCGCCGAAGGAATGCTGACCGTCGCCGGAGACAGTATCACGCTGACTCGCAAGGGGCTGTTGCAAGTTGACGGGCTCCTGCCGGCGTTCTTCGAACTGGACCAGCAAGGGGTTCGCTATACATGAGCGATTTGGTGTTCATGATGGGCCGGTTCGAAGCCCGTTTCCCGGAAGATCGCCAATACGCTCGCAACCATATGTGGGCCTTGCCGCAGGACGGCGGTTTTCGCTTCGGTTTTTCGGCGTATGCCGTGCGGTTGCTACAAGATGTGTACTTTCTCGATTGGTGCGTCGATCCGGAAACCGAGCTCGCCGAGCGGCAGCAAATCGGCTCGATCGAGAGTTCCAAAGCCGAAAGCGATCTGTACGCGCCGATCGCCGGCCGGCTGACGGAGTTCAACCGCGACTTGCTCTCCGATCCGTCGGCGATTAACGTGGACAAGTATGGGGCCGGGTGGCTGTTCCAAATCGCCGGCGGCGGCGCGCCGCTCCTGTCGCCCGTGGCGTATCTGGAGCACCTGGCCGCGGCGTGGAAAGTGGCCGAGCGGACGATTAAAGGGCAGATGAATGAAGAGTAGCGTTGGCAACTGCCGATTGCGGATTGCTGATTGAATGGGGATGTGCGGCGAGTAGCGAAGAGGGTTGTTGCGTTTTCTTGTTTTCTGTCTGTGCGACGTCTTATGCCCCGCCTTACTGTGGTTATTTCGCAAGGTCAATCCGCCAATCCGGCGAAGCGCAAGCTGGAGGAGGACCTCGTCTCCGAATTGCTCTTTGAAAAAGGGGTCGAGGTCACGGTCATTCCGCATCTGTACGATCTCGATCCGAACGGGACAGGCATGCTCTGCTTGCAGGGGATCAGCGGCGACATGGTCGTGATGTCGTGGCTCTTTCCGCGAGCGGCGCACTGGATCCTCGATCGCCAAGGGATCAAAGGGCTCATCGGTCCCTCGTTGCTGAAGGCGGCCGGCGAAGAGGACGAGTCTGACGACGCGGACGACGCAGCCGGCGAGGACCAAGACAGCGCCGCGGCCGATGAAGCGAGTTTGCCGGCGGTCGAAAAACAGCGGGTCGGCCAGCGCAATGTGCCGAAGCGGTCGATTTATTGTCTCGACCTGCGGGCGTACACGACGCCGGCCACGTTTGTGGAAGAAGTTCGCCGGATCGTGAAAGAAGCCGCGGTGAAAACGGTCGATTTGCTCGGTTGGATTGGCGGCGCGCCGCAGCCGGAGCAATTGCAGCAATACTTGCACCCGATCAAAAATACGTCGATGCCGGCGCCGGCGGAAATCCAGGCGCACAGCGCCGTGCCGCACGGCACCGCGCCGGATGCCGACAACTCGGCGGCGAGCGATCCGGCCGCCCAGCGCATCCAAGAGACGACCAACCGCCGTTGGTATCCGGTCATTGATTACACCCGCTGCACGAATTGTTTGGAGTGCATCGACTTTTGCTTGTTCGGCGTGTACGGGATCGACAAGCAAGAAACGATCTTGATCGAGCAGCCGGACAACTGCCGCAAGGGCTGTCCCGCTTGCAGCCGCGTCTGTCCCGAGAACGCGATCATATTTCCGCAACATAAATCGCCCGGCATCGCCGGAGGGAACGAAGTCGCCGGCAGCCTCAAGATCGATCTTTCGCTGCTCTTTGCCGGGGCCGCGACAAGCGGCGAGTCTGCCGTCGATCTGGCGGTGAAAGAACGTGACGAACAATTGCTGTTGGCCGGGCGCGACGCGGTGGGAGCGACGATCGGCATGCCAAAACGCCAAGCCGACAAGTCCGATGGCCCCAAAGACGACCTCGACAACCTGATGGACCAACTCGACGCGCTCGACCTATAATCCAGCGCAGGCAACCGAATTCGGTCGTTTGGTCAACCGACGTTGCGCATGCCGCGCTGCTCGTAGAAGTCACCGCAGCCGCATCGTAGTTCCCTATGTATCTTCTCGAAAACCCCGTCCTGCAGCGCGAGCTATTGATCAACTTGCGGCGCAAGCGGAGTTTCGTGCTGCTGCTGCTTTATAATGCGGTTCTGGCGGCCGTGGTCTATTTTGCGTGGCCGCAGCAGTTGCAACTGGATCTAACCACGACGCCCGAGCAAACGATCCGACTGATCCAACTGTTCTTTCTCGGACAATTTGCGCTGGCGGTCCTGCTTTCGCCGAGCTTCGCGGCGGAGTCGCTGACCGGCGAGAAAGAGCGGCGGACCTATGAAATGCTCTTGGCCAGCCCGCTCTCGCGCGGCGCGATCGTCCTCGGCAAGCTGCTCGCCTCGTTGGCGCATCTGGCGATTCTGATTGTCACCTCCTTGCCCATCGTGATGCTCTGCTTGCCGTTGGGGGGCGTTTCGTTGTATGAGATTCTGGCGCTCTATCTGGCCTTGGTCTTGTCGGTCGCCCTGTTCGGTATGATTAGCCTGGCGTGTAGCAGCTATTTTCAGCGGACCTCGGCGGCCTTGATCGCCTCGTACGTGATCATCTTGCCGCTCGCCATGCTCGGCGTCCTGTTCTGGTCCGCCTTGGGAGGCGAAGCCAAGCTCCGCTTGCTGATGGCGGTCACGGTCGTGCCGGCGATTTGCTTCTTGGGGATTGGCCTGCTCTACGCCTCGATCGTCCGCCGGTTGCAAAACCCAGTCGAGTTGGGAAGCGAAGGGCGCGAGGTGATCGATCTCGAGCGCGAATCGAAAGAGGCGGTCGGACTCGTCATCGACCGCAACCAATTTCCCGACAAACTCTTCGCGCCGGCCAAACGGACCGGGTTTCTGCCGGATGGGGCGAATCCGGTCTACGACAAGGAGATGCGGAGCGAGATTTTCAGCCAAGGGACGCTGATGCTGCGGATTGTGATCCAAGTCAGCATGTTGGTGGCGATTCCCTTGATGGCCATCTGCTTGTTCGTCGCGCCGATCAATCTGCCGTGGTATATCGGCTATGTGCTCTTGTTCAATGTGCTGGTCGGACCGGTCTTTTCCGCCGGCAGCATTTCCAGCGAACGCGAGCACGAAACGCTCGATCTGCTGCTGACGACGAACCTTTCCCCGGGGCAAATCTTGTCGGGCAAGCTGCTGGCGGGGTTGCGGGTTTCAGGCGTGCTGACCGCCTTCTTGCTCTGGCCGCTGGTCATCGCCTGCGTGTTGCCCTTGAACTACTGGAGCCAACTGCCGGCAATCGGCGCGCAACTCTTGCTCGTCTCGCTGAGTTGCTTGACGACGACCACGGTCGGCCTCTTTTTCTCGGTCCTTCTTCGCAAAACCTCGGCGGCGCTGACGGCCACCTATCTGGCCCTGGTGATTCTCTACGGCGCGCCGATGGCGGCGCGCTATTTTGCCGCCACGTTTTTTCCGAACTCCCAACAGCAAGCTGCCGTGCAAACCTTCAGCATGGCCAGCCCCTTGGCTGCTTCGTTTGAGGTTCCATGGACGGGCAATCCGTTTTCCAACAGCGGCGATTCGGAACGCGGAATGCCGCGGGGCGATTGGAGTCGCTTTGCGCTATTCATTTGCTGGATCCTGCTGGTCAATGGAGTGCTGCTTGGCACCTTCGCATGGCTTTTCCGCCGCCGCTGGCGACTGGGCGAATAGCGCGGCGGACGACCGTGGATCGATGGCTCAGTTTCGGCCGCGGCCCGGCTTTTTTCGCTTCCGCGGCGCGTGCTCCGCGGGGGACATCGTCTTCGCCGCCGCGATGGCGGCGCCCGGAGCCAACCGCGCGAGTTTCGGCGTCCCGAGCCGCTGGGCCGTGTAGATTCCGCGGTGACCGCTCATCAGATAGGCGAGAAAGCAAGCGACCGCGACATACACGACATGCTGTGGTCCGAACAGTTCCACTCCCATCAGAGTACAGGCCAAAGGGGTATTGGTCGCGCCGCTAAAGACGGCGACAAACCCGAGCGCCGCGAACAAATCGACCGGCGCGCCGAGCAGGCCGGCCAACGTGTTGCCGAGCGCCGCGCCGACAAAAAACAGCGGGGTCACCTCGCCCCCCTTAAAGCCGGAACTGAGCGTGACCGCTGTAAAGATCAGCTTGGCGAGCCAGCTCCACGCGTGCGCGCCCCCGGCGGCAAAGCAACTCACGATCGTGACGGCCTGCGGATCGGGCGAGCTGATCCCCAGCCCGAGATAATCGCGCGTTCCTAAGGCGTAGGTCAGACCGATTACGCACAGTCCGCCGGCAATCGGCCGCAGATAGGGACGCGCAATGAGCCGTTTCCAAACGCGGCTCAATCCGTGCGTCGCCTCCGCGAACAGCATGCTCGTCAACCCAAATGCCAGCGCGGCGACGGCCACCTTGGCAACCAGCAGCCAATCGAGGTTGGCGATTTGCGCCGTCTGCAATGCTCGCAGGCTGGCGACGTGATATTCCGTATGATGAATGCCCCAGGCCTGACAAGCCCAATCGGAAACGACGCTGGCAATCAGGCAGGGGACGAGCGCTTCGTAGCTGAGCCGGCCAATCGCCAGAACCTCCAAGGCGAATACGGCCCCGGTGAGCGGCGTGCCAAAAACGCCGCCAAAGCCGGCTGCCACTCCCGCCATCAACAGCGTGCGGATGTCGTGCGGGGCGAGCCTGCGGTAGGCGCGGCCCAAAACGCTGGCGATGCTCCCTCCCATCTGAATCGCCGTCCCTTCGCGGCCGGCGGAGCCGCCGAAAAGATGAGTCACGATCGTGCCGAGCAGAACGAACGGGGCCATCCGCGCCGGAACGCCGCCCCCTGGCTCATGGATTTCGTCCATGATCAGATTGTTCCCTGCCTCCACCGAACGGCCCCACAGATGATAGAGCAGACCGATGCAGAGGCCGGCTACCGGCAGCCCAAATAGCAGCGCCGGATGCGCCCAGCGGATTTCGGTGACTTCTTCCAAAAGCCACAGAAACAGCGCGCAGGCCGAGCCTACGATCAGCCCCAGGATGCCGCCCAGCAGAACCCATTTCAAAACGTAGAGGGAAAGCGAAACGTGGTCGCGCAGACTCCAGCGGTCGGGCATGCAAACCTCGGTACCGAGTTAAAACCGAGGGGCCGGCGGAAAGAATTCCTACCGCGCGCAGCGTCCCACCGGTGCTCAAAAGCAAGGGTAGGAGTTATCAGCGCGCTCCAGCTTTTCCACTGCCAGAGCGGCGGTTATTGGCCCGTCCTAATCGCGGCCCGCGCTCGATCAAACAAGGATTGAGCGGAGCGCCGCAGGAAAGGCTCCAGGGCGAACCCCATCGCCGCCGCGATTATGAACCGCGGCTCGGGGCAGGTCAAGAGAACTCGCCGTTCGCCGCGCGGTTTAACGCACGCGACGGCGGCTGAAGAACAATCCGGCCGCCCCTAAGCTAAAGAGCAGCCATGTGGCCGGCTCGGGAACGGGCGCGGTGCCGAACAGGTTCATTTCTGAATACTGTACGCTATTGTCCGAACCGCGCTGCGATTGCACGAGCACCCGATAGCTCGTATACGGAGTCGTGTTCGCGAAGTTGATGATCGAACCAAATGTCAAGCGGCCAGGATCACTGCCGATCCCCAGGTCAATTGAGTTATTGATCAACGTCCAACTCGAGCCCAAGTCGAGGGCACTGCCGGTGGCGTTCGAACCTTCGAGAGATACCGTCAAGGGATCGCGATTGGGCGAGTCATTGGCCGTCGCGATCTGAATTCCGGTAATGAGACTGTTGCCGAACGCCGGAGTGACATAGAAACCGGTGTTCACCCCTTTGGTCGCATTGCTGACACCAGTGGCGCCATTGCCGAAGTTGAGATACTTCGTCCCCGTGTTGTTGTCGATGGCGTTGGCGGGGATTTCGCCCGTCGCGTATTGACCTGCCCCCGTTCCTGGGGTGGCAATCGTATCGTTGCCGCCGATGGTGGTGTTGCTGATGCCGACGATCGCGTCGCCGGCTGCGGTGATTTTGACTAGAGCCGCTTGGGCGAAATCCGCGAAAAGCAGCGGCAGCGAAAGGAGCATCAGAGCGCGTGTCGAGGCGCGCAGCGAGCGGTGAAACAACGATGTAGATTGGCTCATGAGCGTGCAGTGGAATGTGAGTTTCCTGAAAAGATCACGTACGCCATCCTTCTTATCATCGAAAGCGGCTGATTCGTCAATAAATTTGTCAGGTTTTTTTAAACTTTTCCAGAAAAGGGTTCTTTTTTGGTCCCGTTCCCCGGTGGGCTTGCAGAGCGACCGATTCGTTGCAACCGAACCTGGGACAAATTCCCTCACGCGCGGGTTCCGGTGCGGACGGCCCGGTCCGGTGGATCTTCGGGCTGGCCTTAATCTCGGGCGGAAATTGAGTGCGGAGGAACGCTCCTTGATTTTCAGTCCGAGTGTGCGAAACTGAGGGCTTATCTTCTCATCGGGCGGTCGCCGAGGCCCGCGCGGACCGGATTTCTCCACGAGTTTTCAGCATGCCCATTACGGTTCTCTGCCCCAATTGTCATGCCCGATTTTCGGTCAGCGAGAAATTTGCCGGCAAACAAGGCCCCTGCCCAAAATGCAAAGCCGTCATCACGGTTCCCAAGCTGGAAGAGCAGGTCAAGGTCCATGAGGCCCAGGCCGAACCGGGTGCGGTCGACAAAAAGGGCCGTCCGGTCCTCAAACCGATTGCTCGCGAAGAGGCCAAATTCAGCCCCATTCTGGCGGGACTGGTCGTGATTGTTGCCATCGGGTCGTTTGCGGGCGCGTTTCTCCTGCGCTCGTCCGTGACCGCGATCGATCCGGCCCATCCCGAAATCGAACGGCATGCGCCCTTCTTGCCCACGATCGGCGGCTTGGCGGTCCTGACGCCGCTGCTGGTCTGGGCGGGCTATCAGTTTTTACGCGACGTGGAAAAGGAACCATATCAGGGGACTTCGCTCTGGCTGCGCGTGCTTGTCTGCGCGGTGATTTATGCCGGCCTGTGGGGAGTTTATTTTCTGCTCTTTCAATCGTTCGGTCCATTTGCCTTGCCAGAGGAGCGGCCCGAGTCCTGGGCGTGGCTCTATTTGGCGCTGCCGTTTGCGGGAGCAGGCACCGTCGCGGCCTGGGCTTGTTTCGATCTGGAATGGGGCGATGCCTTTATGCACTGCTGCTTCTTTCTCATCGTGACGGTCCTATTGCGCATGGCGATGGGGTTAAGCGCGGTGTGAGACGCGCGCCAATCTTCTGCGTCTGGTCGCGCGCCGCCGGCGCACTTTGCGGTTTTAACGCCACGCGTTAAACTGAAGCCACCCCTTCAACTTGCCCCTCAGGTCGTTTGAATTTGCATGGACGCATTTTTTCCGCTCAGGCATCTGCATCGTGTCTACTGCGCCGGCCCACTGTTTAATGAGGCCGAGCGGCAAGAGATGAACCAGATCGCCGCGGTCTTGCGCCGCGCCGGCTTCGAGCCCTTCGTCCCGCATGCCGACGGCATGGAGTTCGCGCAGGTCCATCCTTTTCTCGTCGCGCGCGGCTGCGACCCGGCGGAAGTCGGCCAACTCTTGCATGCCGCCGTGTTCGCCCTCGATCTGTATCAGGTGCTGGCAGGCTGCGGCTCAGTCGTGTTTAACATGAATGGCCGCGTGCCGGACGAAGGGGCCGTCGCCGAAGCGGCGATGGCCTGGACCCTCGGCAAAGTCGTGGTCCTATTCAAAGAAGACGCGCGGAGCATGATCGCTGGGCGCGACAACCCGCTGTTGGCGGGCATGACCGAGTTCCACGTCGAAACCGATCTGGCAGGGCTCGGCGCGGCATTGGCTCGCCGGATTGCCGAGCATCCGCTCGGAGCCGACTGGCAAACTCGGCTCCCGCCCCATTTGCTGCGGCCCCTCCAACAAGGCGAGCGGCTCTGGAACCGCTTGCAAGAACTGGGAGACGACCGCCCGCCAGGACCCGTCGCGGAGATGATCGGCGAAATCTTCGGCCCCGCTCGCGACCGCACACGCCATCGCGAACCGCTTTCGGCTTAACAACCGGTTGAAGTATTCAACCGGCTGCCTCAGCCGTCGCCGGCTGGACCGATCTTCCTTCTGGCTCGACGTTCGAGATCGACGGCGGCACGGCCCATTTCACCGACGACCTGGCTTCCGAAGGTGCGAACCTGGCCGTCACGGTGGACAATGGCGGCGACGTGTCGTTCGAGAGCACGCAGCACTTGGCCAGTTTGACGCTCACGGACGGCACGGCCACGCTCACGGAGGGCACCGACAAAGTCCTGGTCCTCGGCGCGCTCTCCATCAATCTTGATAGCGCTTGGCTCGATCTGCAAAACAACGGCCTGATCGTGAATTACTCCGGCACGTCGCCGCTGGCTACCATCACCGGCTACGTCGCCAGCGCCTACACGACCGTCGGCGCGACGCACTGGCAAGGGATCGGCCTGACGAGCAGTTGGGCCGCCTACGACCCCGCCGGCGCGACTGGCCTGGGCATCATCGAGAACCATCAAGGCGGCCGGGAGATGCCACGTCAAAAGCGCGCAACGACTCGGCGGCGAAATTATTCGGCGGCCGGTGAAGACGGTTTGGTCGAGAGAGGCCTGATTGTGGCCGCACCAACTGGGCGGCGAAATTATTCCGAGACCGCTTGCGACACCGGAAGTGGCTGCGTGAAGTACGGATTGTAGATCATCTTCGGCTTGGCCGTCGCCGTTTTGCTGCCGACCGGTTGGCCCTTTTTCGGCGTCTGCGGAACGTAGGGGTTGATGATCTCGGTCGGAGTAACCGGCGCGATCTCCGGAGTCATCGTTCCGGGCGGGTACGCAAATGGGCTATAGCCATACGTCCGCGGCACCGGAAAGCTGTAATATACCGGCGGATGCAAGGCAAAATACGGAACGTGCTCCGAGTCGTAGAGGCTGTAGCCACCGTAGCCCAAGTAGGGGAGCGGCCCGCAATAGCCGCCGCCAGACGGGCAAGGAGACTGAGCCGTGGCAGTCTGGCCGAGCCCGCACAGGGCAAACGCCACCGCGGCGCCAATTCGAAGGAGCGTGTTCATCGCAGCAGCCTCAAGAGGTAGAATGCTTCGGTTCGTTCGTCTCTTTCTACCCTAATTAGGCCCTGCCACGAAAACAACGGCGGCAACGAGGAAAATCGCGAAAAATTCGGCAGAGGCGCGGCGATGGCGAAACGACGGTTCATCGCGCGGGCGGCAGGTCGCCAGACCGGGCGGCCATTTTTCAACAGACTGCCCAAGGCGAATGCCGCGCTCCCCCACGGCTCGTTTGCCGAGACTGGTGTTGGCGAAGGGCCTGGGCGAATTCCGCAATCGAATTGAGACCTGAAATTGCTAACGGAGTGACCAGCGTGGCGGCCATGACGACGATCGAATTGACTCAACATTTAAAAGCCGAAGCCGCCCGGCTGGGGTTTGTCCTGGCCGGCGTTTGTCCGGCCGTTGCGGCGCCCGGCTCGGCCCGCTGGCCCGCTTGGCTCGACGCCGGCTATGGCGGCGAAATGCATTATCTGGCCGACCGAGCTGAAGCCTATCGCCATCCGGAGAGTGTCTTGGAAGGAGTCCGCAGCTTGCTCATGCTGGCCCTCCCTTATCGAACGGCGGAGCCCGCTGAACCGGGTCCGACGACGGGGCGCGTCGCGCGGTATGCCTGGGGAATCGACTATCACGACTTGATTCGCGCGCGGCTTCAATCGCTGCAGGCGTTTGTGCTCGAGGTCGCGCCGCATGCGCTGGTCCGCGGGACGGTTGACACCGCTCCCCTCTGCGAGCGCGATTTCGCGCAACTGGCAGGGCTCGGTTGGATCGGCAAAAACACGTTGCTGTTGAACAAGCAGTGGGGAAGCTGGTTCTTTTTGGCGGCGCTGCTGACGGACCTCGAATTGAGCTACGATGCGCCCCAGGCGGTCGACCATTGCGGCACGTGCCGAGCGTGTTTAGACGCGTGTCCGACCGACGCGTTTGTCGCCCCGTACGTGCTCGATGCACGGCGCTGCATCAGCTACCTCACGATCGAACTGCGCGAGGCGATTCCGCTCGAGTTGCGGCCAGGGATGGGCGAGTGGCTCTTCGGCTGCGAAGTCTGCCAAGAGGTCTGCCCGTGGAATCGCCGCGCGCCGGAAAGCAGTGAAGCCGAATTGCAGCCTTGCGAATCGATGAACCCGATCGAATTGACCGAACTGTTCGATCTTGATGAAGAGGCCTTTCTCGCCCGTTTTCGGTCGAGCCCATTGTGGCGGGCCAAGCGCCGCGGCTTGCTGCGAAATGCGGCGATCGTCCTCGGCAATCGGCCGGCGGCTGCCGCGATTCCGGCGCTCCGGCGCGGTTTGCGCGACTCGGAGCCCTTGGTGCGCGAAGCATGTGCATGGGCGCTGGCGCAATACCCGCCGGCGCTACGCGGCGCTGACTCAAGTCCTATCGGCCTTGAGACACTAGACAACGGTGGTAAACGCCCGGTTTGAGTCTACCCGGCCGGTCGGCGCCGGCCAGATTTCATGGCGCAATCAAATTTCATCGCCGGTCGGCGCAACGAGCGATGGTTCGCCCGGTGGCACGCTTGGCGCGGCGGACATCTCCTTATTTGCGGCGCGGCGGAAGGTTCTCCAGCGGTATTTGAGATGGAGGTAAAACGCGGCGAGCACTGAGACTGCGGCAGCGGCGAACGTCAGGAAGCCGGCCCAGAAGCTTTCGCCGCGAGGAGTGAGAAAAAAGATTGCGGCCGCGCCGCCGGCAAATAAGACGAGACAGTACAGCGCGACGAAAGAACGCGTCAGCGCAATGCCGTTCTCCGCGGGGCTGCCCGCCTTTCTGAAAACTCGTCTCAACACCCAGGCTATCAGCGGCGACAGCCAGAAACATCCGTAGGGAGCCGCGAGTCCGAGAGCGGCATACCGAAACCAGCCTTGCGAAGCCGCGACGATCGCGCACAAGGCGATAAACACGCAAAAGAAAACGGCGGCGGCGGTTGGCATTCCGCCCTCCGCGGCGGCGGCTTTTTTCTCTCGTTCGAGCGCTGCGGTACACTTGGAACAATAAAAATCCTCTCCGTCCGCCACATCCTTCGCCGGTATGTTGCATTTCCCGCAACGGGCGCAGGGAACGGCGAGCCGGCGTTTTTGTAAAACCGCTAACATGATGGCGCCCCCGACCAACACCGCGAAGCCCGTGACCACCATCTCGATTAACTGTACGGCGGCACCGGCCGTTGTGGGCTCGATTCGACAAGCAAGTCCCAGGACGATCAGTCCCGCGACAATCGCCGTCAGCGCCATGAGCTCCGCGATCGTAATGGTGTTTCGTCGGGCCATTGCTGGTTTGACACTGAGTTGCGGGAAGCGGGAATTTGTCCATCGCGCTGGTCAGCCGGACGGCGGCGAATCGGTATTTGACGACGGGTTCGTCCCGCGCGCAAGGGGGGCTGGATGATACCGCGCTGCGGCCAGCGACTCCATTCTCGCGTGCTGCTCAAGTTGCGCCAAGGAACTTGGCGGCAGCTTCTCGCGCCCCTGCAGCGCGCCCCAAACGGCGCCGCTCATCGCGCCGATCGTGTCGACGTCGCCGCCTAATTCGCGAAAAAAAGCCAACAGGTCGTCGAACTTCTGCTCGCGGAAGCGGAGGGCCAAAAAGATCGCCGTGACGCGTGATTCGCTGGCGGCAACGCCGTTTCCTAACTGGCGAGCGAGCTCTGGGCTCGGTGGCGAGCGCTCCGTCGCCAACCACGATTGGGCGCGCTCGACGCGCGACGAAAAGCGCTCCGCGCGGCACGGCGCGGCCGCAGCTTCAAGGATTTCAAGGGAGGGCCGACCGTGGATCGCCCCGGCCGTTGCCAAGGCGACGAACAGGGCCCCCGCGATTCCTTCTGCATGCGCGTGCGTAATCATCGCCTGATCGCCGGCGGCCAATTCGTCGGGCTGGTCGCAAAAGAACAAGCCCGTTGCCGGAGCGCGCATGGCCGGCCCATTTCCGAAAGAACCTTATGCGTAGGTCGAGCGGCCTTTCGCCAATCCACGCCGCGGGCGATTTGCTTCAAGGTTTGCGCGGCAGCCGGACCATATCCGCGGCTCCAACGATAGCTGCGCGCAAATCGCATGGCCAGTTCGTCAGGCTCGAGGCGTCCATGTTGGAGCAGCGACTCCACCAGCTCGAGCGCCATTTGGGTGTCGTCGGTCCAGCGCCGTTGGCCTTGCCGCGTCTTGCCGATCGCGCGCCGCACCACCCGCTCGGGCCCTCCGCCTTCGTAAGGCGCGCCCAACGCGAGGCCGAGCAAACAACCTTGAAAACCGGAAAGCGACATGGGAGCGGATTAGAGGCCTCAAGAAAGCCGGCGGACTTGGATGGCCGCTGGCGGCGTCGTAGCTGATTCGTCATGCGGAACATTTAAGCAGAGCTCGCGGTCGGCCGAAAACCAAGCACGGCAACATTGCCGACCAAATCGTGCCGCTGACTGAAGTGCGCTGCAAGCAACGGCTCGATGGATTGCTGAGGAGCTACAGCCGCGCGGCGTAGCAGCGATTGAGCGCGCCAACGTTGCGCCGCGATACCGGTCCGCGCGTGCCGTAGTGTTTCCGATTTTCGAGCCGCATTTGCGATCATTTCTTTCCGTTGTCCGAAATATTTTTCTGTCGGCCCGTCGTCAATCTCGTCCGATTTGCGATGAATCTATTTATGGCACGGGTCGGGTTGCAACTTCCGATTCATAGTGCATATTGTCGTCCCCAATTACATCGTAATGGGATAGCCAAGGCATCGACTTTAAGATCGCAATTCCATTTTTAGAAAAATGACCGATGAGTGTAAGGTGACGCAAGGACTGTACGTTCTTAAGCGCGATTAGACCTTGATCGGTCACATAATCACTCGAAAGCACTAACGTATGAAGGAGTGGCAGACGACATACTCGTGAAAGTCCCTCATCGGTAATGCACGTCCGTTCGAGATAAAAGATTTCCAGCCCTAAAAAGCCATCGGCTTCAAATGTCTCACCGGTGAAAGAGGTGTGATTTAGGTACAATATGCGCAAATACCTATTGCCGCTAAGGAGCGCAACGCCTTGATCACCGAACGGATTACGCGAAAGATTTAAGACCTCAATTCTTGGCAAGTGACGTAGGAAATGTAGATCGTCATCACAAATTCCAAGATCATTTAATTTCAAATCGGTTAACTGCGAAAAGTCGGAGAGGAACGACAAGTCCGGGCGCATGGGTATAATCTGATGGTGATTAAAAATATATACCCCGACTACTGCGTCATAAGAAAGCGGCCAAAGGAGGCACTTTCTTTCGATCCTTGCACTACCTCCCCATTTCTCGATTACATGAAGCCCAGTTTGCTCAACTATTCGAGTCTTGAAATAAATGCCAACATAGGCAACCATCACAGTGAGAACCGTGAAAGCCACTACGAGCGAACGGCAAGAATATCGGATAAATCGCCGCACGCACGTACTCCTACTTCGAAACCATATTGGGAATCATGTTTGGAGGTGTCCGTGTCCTGGTTCAGCGTGAACTGGAATCGCGACCGATTGGCGTTAACGATTGGTGAAAGGCATCCTGCCTGGGGCGTCGTGCCACGAGAGTTTATCGCTTTGGTGCCAATCCCGAAGGGAAGGTCGGGCGGCGCCAGGAGAGGACACCGCCCGTCGTTCGGTCTTGGCCCCTGGATCGGCGCTCGGGTCGCACTCCTGCGTTGCCCTATCCTCCGTCCAGGTCACTGGTCATGTTAGGCTGCTGGCGTTCATCAAGCAACGGTCGGCTGAGCATGGTGTTGTCAACCATTAGAAATGTCCCCTATTTTGCGCCAATAGAAATGTCCCATTGGTTTGAGGGGTGCGGCATGGAAAAAAACAAAATTTTCTCGCGTTACGAGGTGAGCGCTAGCGAACCGAAGTGACGCGAGAAAATT
>DASRSE010000165.1:0-12131 GCA_035656655.1 Pirellulales bacterium | reverse complement strand
CTATTTGCAAAGCAAGCTCCGTGCGAATTTGCCGATCGTGGACTTTGTCTCCTTGATCTATGGCGCCGCGCTATTGCACTTGGCGGCCGAGCAGGACATTTTCGCGATGCAGCCCGCCGGCTGGCAAGCGAACGTCGCCGCGCGGCTCGAGCTCTTTCGCCGCCCCGACGGCGGATACGCCAAAACCGACGAGGGCCAATCGAGCAGCACTTACCATACGTTTTTGGTCGTGCTCTGTTTGCAATTGCTCGAGCAGCCGGTGCCGCAGCCAGAGCGGATCGTCGACTTCGTGAACAGCCGCCATCGCGACGAGGGGGGCTTTGTCGAGATTGGGCCGATGCGCCGCGGCGGCACGAACCCGACCGCGGCGGCCGTCGCCTTGCTCCAAATTTTTGGCGCCTTGGACGAGCCGCGGCGCGAGGAGACGATCGATTTTCTCGCGGAGCTGCAAAATGACGAGGGGGGACTGCTGGCCAATTCGCGGATCCCGATCGCCGACTTGCTCAGTTCCTTCACCGGTTTTCTCACCTTGGTCGATTTGCAGGCGCGCGATGAGATCGAGGTCGATCGGCTGCGGCGCTTCGTCCAATCGGTCGAGCAACCGGACGGAGGTTTCTTTGCCGCCGCGTGGGACACCGCCGCCGACGTCGAGTACACCTTTTACGGGCTCGGCTGTCTCGCTCTATTAGCGTAACGTGCTGGCGGTTCGGCCCACGGCACAATTGGCTCCCAGCCGCTGCTCGCAAGACCGTTGAAAATTTCAATGGCTGCTAGGCCGCTTGCGGATCGTCTTGCGAGGCGTTCTCGCGCTCAGCGGGGTTTTTGATCTGAATCTCGCCATTTTCGCTCACGTCTTCGAAGCGCACCGAGACCCGTTTGGAAACGCCCGACTCTTGCATCGTGATCCCATACAAGGTGCTCGCGCAAGTCATCGTTTTCTTCGAGTGGGTCACGATCACGAATTGGGTCCAGGTCAAAAACTCCTTGACGACTTCGATGAAGCGACCGATGTTGGCTTCGTCGAGAGCCGCGTCGACTTCGTCAAGAATGCAAAACGGGCTGGGCCGATTGCGAAAGATGGCTAGCAACAGCGCGACGCAGGTGAGGGTCTTTTCTCCGCCGGACATCAACGAAATGCTGCGCAGCTCCTTGCCCGGCGGCCGCGCAATGATTTCGATCCCGCTTTCGAGAATATCGACCCCTTCTTCGAGCACGATATCGGCCTGACCGCCGCCGAAGAGCTTGCGAAACAGGGCTTGAAAATGCCCTTTCACGGCGGCCAGCGTGTCGGCAAACAAGGTGCGGCTGTCGGCGTTGATTTTGTGGATAATCTGCTCGAGGGCCTCTTTGGCCGCGGTCAGATCGCCGAGTTGACCGGCGAGGTGCGCGAAGCGTTCTTCCAATTCGCCCAATTCGTGCAAGGCGTCCAGATTGACCCCCCCGATCTGATTGAGCTTCTGCCGCAAATCGGCGATTTCGCGCTCGATCTCTGTGCGGGCACCGAGGTCCGCTTCAGCGGTCTCCTCCTCGAGCGCCGCCAGTTCGATGGCATAGTCCTCGCGGAGCCGATCGGCGAGGCCGGTCCGTTCGTGGCGCACCTCTCCGGCCGCGAGTTCTTTTTTATGAAGCTTTTCTTCGAGGCGGCGGATGCGATTGCGCAGGCGCTGCGCTTCTTGGGTCAGATTCGCGCGCTCTTGACGATGGGCCTCGCGCCGCTGCTGCAAGACGATCGCTTCGGCCGCAAACGATTCTTTCCGCAAATACAGGTCGGCCAATTCGGCTTCCGCGGTCAGGATATTGGCGTCGGCATGTTCGCGGCGCGCGACGCTCTGGGCCAATTGCTGGTAGCTTTCGGCAATCGCCGATTGACGCTCTTGCTGGTCTTGTTCGTATTGCCGCTGGCGACCGCGAAGGTCTTCAAGCTGCTGCTCGGCCTTGGCCAAATCCACTTGCCGGCTGGTGGCTTGGCGCGCCAGTTGTTGCCGCCGCCGGTCGGCCTCCTGAAGTTTCGCTGCGTCCTGATCGAGCCGCGTTTGGCGCTGGGCCAACTCATCCTGGGCTTGGCGCCAGCGGTGCTGCGCGTCCGCCAAGGCGGTTTGCGCGGCCTGTTGCTCGGCCGCCGCGCGGGCGACTTGCTGGGCCAGACTGTCCGTTTGCTGCGCCAATTGTTCGAGCCGCTCTTCCGCCGCGCGCACTTGTTGCCGTTGTTCCGCCAACGCGGTCGCAAGCTGCTGATGCGCAGCGGTCGTCTGTTGCAGTTCGGCGTCTCCGCGGGTCACTTTTTCCGCGAGCTCAGCCGTCCGCTCCGACCGCTCGGCGATTTTTTCGCGGAGCTCGACCAGTTGTTGCTTGAGCGCCCGAAGTTCGCTGCGCCGCGAGATCAAGCCGGAGGAGGCGTTCCGCGGTCCCGCCACGAGGCCGCCGTCGGCCGTGAGCAGTTCGCCTTTGCGAGTGACGAAGTTTTGGCCGCGGCCGATTCCTTCGCTGGCGGCGGTCGCATCCTCGAGCCGGTCCACGATCCAAGTGCGGCCCAGCAAGCGGCTCACGAGGGCTTGAAACGGCGGATCGACTTCGACGAATTCGTCGGCGCGAGCGAGGATTCCCGGCTGCTGCTGGAGATTGATCGCCGGGGTGGTCGTTGGTTCGGGCTCCCAATCGAGGCGCAGAAATCCGACGCGGCCGGAGAGCCGCGCGCTTTCCCCTTCGATCACCAGTTGCAGATCGAATCCGCTATTGATGACCAGATGCTGCGCTTTTTCGCCGAGCGCAATGTCGATTAGCGGGGCCATCTCGACCGGCACGCGCAGCAAGTCGGCGACCATCCCGCGAATCGCTTTGAGCGGGCCTGTCGTCAGGCCCTGCGCGCGGACGAGCAATTCTTTCACGCCGGCATGAACCCCTTCGAGGCGGCGTTCCCATTCTTCAAGGACGCGGGTCCGTTCCGCCGCGCCGGCGTGCAATTGCTGCCACTGGGCCAATTCTTGTTGCTCGTGCGCAAGCTGTTGACGCGCGGAAGCCAGCTCACGCTGGTCCGCTTGGCGCTGGGCCTCGTTGGCTTCCCAGTCGGAGGTCAGTTCGCTCAACCGCTGGCGAAGCTGCGTTGCTTCGCCGGTTAAGAATTCTCGCGAGGAGTGCAATTCGGCGAGCCGCTGTCGATCGCGCGCGTCGAGCGCTTCGGCGGTCGAGACGCCCGTTTCGAACGCGGCAATCTCACCCATCATCGCGGCGACGGTTTGCGCCTGTTCGCGATGGGCCGTGCGCCGCGAGTCGCTTTCGCCACGCAGGGCTTCGATTTCTCCGGTCAGTTCGGCCAAGTTCTTTTGGACCTCGGTCAGCCGGTCACTCGACTCCTGACGCCGCGTTTCGGCGGCGGCATATTCGTCCGCCGTGGCGGCGACCAATTGCTGCAAATCGCCGGCCCGGACACTGAGCGCGATCGCTTGTCGCCGATGGCGCTGCACTTCCTCGTCGTACTCGAGACAGCGGGTCCGCTCGTGCTCGATGCTGGATTCCAAGACGGCAATCCGCTGGCGGTTTTGGTGGAGATGGCTTTCATGGCTGCGCAGCGACTCATCGACCTCGTTGATTTCCAAATCATGTTCGAGGATTTGGCCGTCCATCGCTTCGGCTTGGGTCGCGGCGGACGAGATTTCCTCCTGCAGCGCGGCGGCTTCGGCTTCAAATTCGCCCAGTTTTTGGCCGAGCTTACGCCAATCGGCTCGGCCGACTTGCGTGCGCAGTTCTTGCAGCCGGTCGGCGACTTCCTTGTAGCGCTGCGCCTTGGCGGCTTGCAGGCGGACCGATTTGAGCCGGCTTTCCACCTCGTCGACGATGTCAGACAAGCGGAGCAGGTTTTGCTCGACCCGCTCGAGCCGGCGCAGCGACTCGATTTTCTTGGTCTTGAACCGGCTGATGCCTGCCGCTTCTTCGAAGATCAAGCGGCGGTCGCGCGGAGAAGACTGCAAGAGGACGTCGACCTTGCCTTGTTCGATGACGCTGTAGGCCTCGGTGGCGACTCCCGTGCCGCGACAGAGCTCGCGGATGTCCATCAAGCGGCAAGCTTGGCGATTGAGCAAATATTCCGCTTCACCGCTGCGGTAGACGCGGCGCGTGACCTGGACTTCGGGAGTATCTATGGGAAAGCGCCGGTCCGCGTTGTCGAAGGTCAGCGTGACCTCTGCCGAATTGAGCGGCCGCCGGTTGGCGGCGCCGTTGAAGATGACGTCGATCATCTCCTTGCTGCGGAGACTTTTGACGCTCTGTTCGCCGAGTGCCCATTTGATCGCATCGACGACGTTCGATTTGCCCGAGCCGTTCGGGCCGACGACGACCGTAATTCCACGCGGAAATTCAAACCGGGTTTTTTCGGCAAAGCTTTTGAAGCCGGCAAGTTCCAGCGCTTTGAGCATGGCAAACCAACGCGAGCCAGGAAAATCGGAAATGCTAAACGGTGAATTTGCCGTCCTTTCTCAATTCACGTCGAGCAGCTTGTATTCTACCCTTGGGCGGGCAGCTTTTCCCTGGCTTTAGCGAGTGGAAGGCGATTTTTTTCGCTCTTCGGAGCGTGCCGCGTCGTCGTTGCTGGTACTTTGGGTGGTCCGGCCAAACAGTTCACCCAGCGGGCTGGCGACCGAGAAACCCTTGCTCCGCGCGGTCGCCTTTTCCTTTTCGCTGATATCGTCGATGAGCCGGTCGTAGAGCCGCGTCTGATCGGGCAAGGCATCGACCTCGAACCGCCCCTCGAGGGCGTTTTGAACGCGTGCTTGTTGGAGCATTTGCACCACGTCCGGATAGGTCCCGCCGAGATCGACCACTGCCCGAATCACCTCGTCCAATTTGAGCGAGACGAGCCGTTTCTGATCGGCCTCTTCGGTGGAGAACTTGCTGATCGTGACCTGATCTCCTTGGTCGCACTTGATCATGATCTTGTTGCCGGCCTCGAGCGAGAAGGGGACCTTGAAGCGCTGCTCGGGTCCGAACAGGACGATTTCCGGCCGGAAGGACTTGGTCACGTGCACCATCGGCGGCGCGGTCGTCGCAATCAGATGATAAGAGAACTGGCCGCCGAGATTTTCGCCGCGGACGAGCGGATCGCGGTCGTTCATCGCGGTCAGGGCGCGGAATGCGCCGTACCGGGCTTCGGCGCTGTTCATGTCGAGCAAATCGCGCAAGGCGTCGGCCGCTCCCGAGTCGTCCATGGAACTGAGCGCGGTAAACGCCCAGGCCCGCAGGACCGGTTCGTTGCGGGCGGCGTCGCCAAGAACTTTCGCGGCAATCGGTTGGTCGAGATAGGCGAGCGCTTCGGCCGCATAGAAGCGCACTTCGGTGTCGCTGGAATCGAGCCCCTTGGTCAGCACCTTGATGGCATCGGTGCCGATCGCTTCCAACTTCAAGGCCGCGTCGGACGACGAGACCGGGTCGAGCAACTGCCGTTCGAGAATGCGGAGCCGTTGAATCCGCGCGGTTTCGCTCTCCTCAAGCGCCACGGAGCGGACAATGCGCATGTACCGCGCGAGGTTGTTTTTGTAGCGCGGCAACACGGCCAACTCGACATACTCGTCGGTCTTCGCCTTGGCGACGCCTTGCTTGATCCCATGCGAATAAGTGTGAAAGCGTTTATTCAGCGCTTGGTCGATCAGCGCGGTCGTGCGAATCGACTTTTGGTCGTGGTGCAGCACTAGCCCCATGATGCGGTCTTTGAGAACGACGCCGCCGCCGGGAATCTTGCCATGCGTGAGCAAGCCGCGGTCTTGTTCGCCTGCCGCCGTCGGATCGACCAAGATCGGACCTTGGGCATGGGCCCAGACGTGACCATCGTGGATTTGTCCGTCGAGAATCGCGATCTCAATCAGCCGCGCGTCCATCAGCCAGCCGTTGCGGAGACTGGTCGTTTCGCTTTGCGGCTCGAGCCGCACTTCAACGTCAAAGCGATCGCCCTTCTGCGCGCCGGGCGGAATGAACGCCCGCACGAGCACGAGCGAATTGTTGAGCGATTGCAACACCTGATTGGGGTTCGGAACGCCGCGAATCTGCATTTCGCTGATCAGGGCGGCGCGGCTAGAGGTCGTGCCGGGGTCGCTCCCGGTCCCGGACAAACCGGTCACCAAGCCGACTTGTTCGACCTTCAGCCACGAGGTGCCATAAGCGCTCGCGTAGTCGCCGATGAGCCGCGTTTGCGTCTCGAGCGCGAGCTTATCCTCTGGGCTTTGCGAGCGCACCGCCGGGCTCGTGCAGCCGCTCATCCAGAGCAGGCTTACGCCTCCCAGCGCCGTTTTCAGAAAGTCGCGGCGTCCGAGGCGCGCCGCCAAGCTATTGGAAAGGTCCAAGCGCAACTCCGCCGACGGCGATTGCGGCAGCAACGGTGCGATGAGAGGCTTCATGCCGTCTCCGCTTCCTATTAGGACAGCTCACGCTCCGACGGCCAGCACATCCTTGTACAGCCTAAATGTCGCAGCGTCCGTGGTCCGCGCAGCCCTAACCGGGCGATGAGAAAAATGCGCAGGGCGAGAGAATAGAGGCTCCGCCGCTGCGGGTCAAGGCAAGTTCGCGGGCGCTTGAAGATTTACAAAGCTGGCATAAGCTGGCGAGTTTGCGCGAGTCAGGGAGCTGCATTGGCCTTGCGCCGACCCGCAAGCCCATTAGCCTTGCTAGCAAAAAATCTCCCTCGAGCCGCCCCGCGGCAGCCCGCTATTGGGGCGGAACGGATTTTTCCGGCGCAACATCGACAGGTGCGATTTCCGCCGCCAGCTTTTTCATCGCCACCACGGCCGGCGGATATTCGCGCACGTCCCACGCCGCGGGGTCCGGCAGATCGCCCATGGGGAATCTCGCGTCCGCTTCGACGACAAAGATGCTCTCGGCGGGCGCGGCCGCCAGCAGAGTCTCCAGCAGATGGAGCATTTCCGCGCGGCGCTCCACGTAGAACGAATAGGGGGGCGAACAAAACACGACCCACGGCGCGGCGCCCAAGTCAGGCAGCCGCCGTGCCCAGATGAACGTGTTGCCAGGCAGCACAGTCGCGCGGTCATCGGCAGCCAAGGTCGCGATATTCGTCTTGATGATTTCCGCGGTGGGAAAATGTTGCTCGATAAAGGTCGCCCGCACCGCGCCGCGACTGAGCGCTTCGAGCCCCAACGCGCCGGTCCCCGCGAACAAGTCGAGCGCGTGCTTCCCTTTCACCGCTGGTCCGACGAGGTTGAAAACGGCTTCGCGCACGCGGTCCTTCATGGGGCGCGTCCGCAAATCGCCCGAGTACTCCAGCTTGCGATGCCGCCACGTTCCGCCGATGATCCGCAGCGGTGGGTTCGATTCCGAGTCGGGGGAAGCAGACGAACGATGGGGACGACGCGGCACGGAGCATTCTCGCCAGAAAGAAGTTTTTTGTAGCCTAAGGGCCCGGCCTCCCTCCGGCAAGCGCCCGCCGCTCGAAATCCGGCGCCGCGCCGCGGTTTCGGCATGCAAATGAGAGCGCCGGAGAGCAGATTGCGGGATCATTGCGACATCTGGGCAGGTCCGCTCCTTGCTGAAGCGGGGGCGCTGCCGATGTTTGCCAATGAATTGGATTCCGCGCTCGGGCGGCGCACCATCGGCCCAATCGCTCGACCAACGCGTCCGATAAGACCGCCGGACTTGTCTGCGGCTGATTGACTCGCGCCGCGAGAGAACCTAAAATCGCGCTAGTGCGAACTGCTTAACTCCCGATGCCAAAAAGGTTTGTGAAGGCCATAACTATGACTTCCTGGTTTCGAACCATCATTTGCGCCGGCTGCATGGCGGCTCTTGCTGCGACCAGCGCGGCGGACGACAACGTTATCAAAATCGTCTCCAGCCTGCCACGGACCGGCAGCGCCAAGGCGCAAACCGATTCGATCGTCAACGGTATTCGCTTGGCGCTCGACGAGGTGCATTACAAGGTCGGCGATTTTACCATCGAGTATTCCGATCTCGACGATGCCACGGCATCGGCCGGCCAGTGGACCGCCGAAGCCGAGGGGGCCAATGCCGATCGAGCGATTCAAGACCGCGATGTCATGGTTTATATCGGCACCTACAACTCGGGCGCTGCCAAAGTTTCCATGCCGAAGCTGAACCTCGCGCGGTTGTTGATGATCAGCCCGGCCAACACTTGGCCCGGCCTGACGAAGCCTGATCTTGGCGACAAGAACGAGCCCGACGTCTATCGCCCGTCAAAAAAGCTGAACTACGTGCGCGTGGTGCCGGCCGACGATTTGCAGGGCCCGCTGAGCGCCGACTTTGCCAAACAGCAAAAGGTGAAAAAGGTCTACATTCTCGATGACAACGAGGTTTATGGAAAAGGGATCGCCGGGCTGTTCGACGCCCGCTGTCAGGAGATCGGCATCACCGTGCTCGGGCACGATAGCATCGACGCCAAGTCGCAAGAGTTCAAAACGCTGCTGACGAAGATTCGCTCGCTCAACCCCGACTTGATCTACTTCGGCGGCACCACGCAATCCAAAGGAGGGCAGATCGCCAAAGATATGGTGGCGGTTGGGCTGAAGTGCAAGCTGATGGCGCCCGATGGATGCTACGAAGAAGCGTTTATCACGTCGGCCGGCGCGGATAATCTCAATGGCCGTTGCTACGTTACGTTTGGCGGGTTGCCGCCGGACAAGCTCGAAGGGAAGGCCAAGATTTTCGCCGAGACCTACAAAAAACGGTTTGGCATCGCGCCCGAGGCCTATGCCGTGTATGGCTACGAGTCGGCCAAAGTCGCCCTCGAGGCGATTCGCAAAGCCAAGAAGAAAGATCGCGAGGCGATCACCGACGCCGCGCTGGCGATTCGCAACTTCGACGGGGCGCTCGGCAAATGGTCGTTCGACGAGAACGGCGACATCTCGATCGGCACCATGAGCGTTAGTGTTGTGAAGGACGGAAAATTCCAGTTCGTGCAAAAACTGGGCGACTGATTCGCTCGCGACCCGCCGAGAACCGCTCCTGCTTCTGCCCTGTCTCAACTCAGCGCGTGCCAATGTCTTTTCTCGTGCTCGCCTCCGTCGAGAACAGCAATGCTTGGGTCGACTTGCTCAATTATTTGATCGAAGGCCTGACGATTGGCGCTTTGTATGCCCTGATCGCACTGGGCTACACGATGGTCTATGGCATCATCGAACTGATCAACTTCGCCCATGGCGATCTGTTCATGCTCGGCGCGTTTTTAGCGCTGACCCTCATTGAAGGGCTCGGGCTGCTGGGCGGCGGCGTGCTCGCGACGATTGCCACGATTCTCTTCTTATCCGCTGTCTGCGCCGTGTTCTGCGCGACGCTCAATGTGACCGTCGAACGAATCGTTTATCGGCCGCTGCGGAACGCGCCGAAATTGGCTCCGCTCGTTTCCGCGATCGGTGTTTCTTTTATGTTCATGAATCTCGGCCAGTGCTGGCTCCTGACCGAGCGCCGCGTCGACGCGGCCCACGATTTTGATCATCCGCCGCTGTTCACCTGGGGAGAGGTCGGCTTTTACGTATGCGGCCCGTCCGATCAAAACGTTCCGAACGTCGTTCCGGATAAGAATCTGCTGTATGAAGCGCCCCCCGTCGCAGCCGAGACCGGGGCGGCGGCGGCGACTCCGGACGTGCATCATGTCCGCTTTACCGCCAAGGATTTGCTGGTTTGGGCGGCGACGCTCCCTTTGATGTTCTGCTTGACGCTGTTCGTCAAATTTACGCGCCTCGGGCAAGCGATGCGGGCGACGGCGCAAAATCCCACGGCGGCGCAGCTCATGGGGATCAACGTCGATCGCGTGATCTCGCTGACCTTCGCGATCGGCGGCGCGCTGGCAGGCGCGGCCAGCGTCATCTACGCCCTGTCGATCAACACGATCAATTTTCAGATGGGCTTTCAGAACGGGCTGTACGCCTTCACCGCGGCCGTGTTGGGAGGGATCGGCAGCATTCCTGGCGCCGTGCTGGGCGGATTCATCATTGGGCTGGTGCGCGCGCTGTGCAGCGGATACATCGATCAGAACTGGAACAGCGCGCTGGTTTTCATCGCGCTGATTATCATTCTGATTTTTCGCCCCGCCGGCTTGCTCGGTTTTCAGCGGAGGGAAAAAGTATGAGCCCGCGCTGGAAAGAACGCCTCCGCTGGACGAATCTGTGGCCGGTCGTGGGGCTCTTGCTGCTGGCTTTGATTCCTATTTTGCCGGTCGGGCGCAGCGAAGGACACTGGCTCACCTTGCAAGACTGGCTCTCCAATTTGGCTGACCGGCCAATTGGATCCGATCTGTCGAATCTGTTTATCTATTGCATTGTCGCGCTGGGGCTGAACGTCGTCGTCGGCTACACGGGCTTGCTCCATTTGGGGATCGCCGCCTTTTTTGGCATCGGCGCTTACCTCACCGGCATCCTCACCATCGCGGCGAATCCGTTTCACTGGGGCTTTTTGCCGACCGTCGCGGCCGCCACGCTGGGCGCCGCGGCCGCTGGCATCGTGCTCGGCGCGCCGACATTGCGGCTGACGGGCGATTATCTCGCGCTCGTGACACTTGGTTTCGGCGAGGTCGTCCGGTTCACGCTCCGCAATTTAGAAGAGCTGACCGGCGGCACCAAAGGACTGAGCCCGGTTCCGCCGCCAACGAGCGGCGTTCAAAACGGCGGCGCGTTCGATTGGGCCGGCGACTATCGACTGTTTTATTATCTCCTCTTGGCCGCGCTCGTCCTGGTGCTCATTGTCCTCCGCAATCTCGAACGCTCGCGCTCGGGCCGCTCTTGGATGGCGCTCCGCGAGGACGAACTCGCCGCCTCTTGCATGGGCATCAACCCGCTCCGTGTGAAGATGGTCGCCTTCGCGCTGGGGGCGGGCTTGGCCGGTTTGGCGGGCTGCTTGTACGCTTATAAATTCAGCGGAACGCAACAGCCCGACACGTACGACTTCAACCACTCGATCACCTTTTTGTGCTGCATCATCCTGGGCGGGCTAGGGAGCTTGCGCGGCACGGTGATCGGCGTGTTTTTATTGCTCGGGTTCGATAATATTTTGGCTCCGATCCTCGACGCCGCCATCCAGCACGCCAGCGCGAACAACGGCTCGAATCCGCTGCTGACGTTTAATAATTGGCGGTTTTTGATGTTCGGTTTGGCGCTCATTTTGATGATGCGATTTCGACCGGAAGGACTGTTTCCTTCGCGGACCATGCAAGAAGAACTGCATCGCGGTTGAGCGTGCGTTTTTCGCGCGGCGCGATCTCGCGCGGCCAGAAATTGGACGCCGTTTCGATTAACACGACTACTTTGATTCTGATCGGCCTGACGATGGCGCTGCTCGAGATCCAAGACCTGACGATGCAGTTCGGCGGTTTGACGGCCGTCAACGCCGTGACGGCGCGGGTTGAGCCGGGCCAAATCTTTTCGATCATCGGGCCCAATGGAGCCGGCAAAACGACCGTCTTCAACGCTGTCACGGGCATCTACGATCCGACCGCCGGCCAGATTCTCTTTCACGATCGCGAACTGCGCCGTCCCTTCACCTGGAAGACCGTTCTGTTGTGCGCCTTGAGCGGCATTCTGACCGCGATCGCCGTTACGTTGCTCACTGCCAATGTCGACCGCCTCTGGTTGGCGACGATCAAAAATCCCTATAACAATCAGCCCGACACGTTCTCCTTGAAAACCGTGTGGCACGATCTGCTCGGCTATTTTCACGGCGAGCCGGTGGTCGAAAGGAACAGCGGGTTTGCCGCTCGCCGCCAACCATGGCGGATCGCCACGGCCGATCGACGACAAACTTTGAACGAGGTGCTGGGGCGTCGCCCGCAAGATCTCCCGCCGCCGAAAAAAGGCGAACCGCAAGAGCGTTTTGCGCGGGCTTATTTTGCCGACCTTCAAGCGGTGCTGAGCTTGCCCGAGGCGGACCGCCAACCGCGCCGCGAAGGGGACGACTGGCTGATTCGCAGCCCCGGCTCGGATAAGATTCTGGCCCAATATGATTCCGAGGACGACGCGCAAACGAAAACGGAAATCATTAATCAGATCTTGCACGCGCAGGTGGCCACTCCGCTCATGGCGATCTTGTCCTTGCTCGGCGGGCTGGTGCTGGGCGCGGCCGGGGCCTTCGTCGTTTGGCAGCGCTCGCGCCGCACTCCCGACGTGATTTCGCTCGGCGGAATTGCCCGC
>DASRSE010000164.1:0-18389 GCA_035656655.1 Pirellulales bacterium | reverse complement strand
GAAACGATTCGCGATAAGCTTACTGAAGCAGGTTCCGGACAAAGATAGCGTCGCCATGCGTCGCCGCGCCTGCGGCTGGAACGATGATTACCTGGCGCAAGTCCTTTTCGGCAAAGCCACTTAGTGTGCGCTTGCCGTGCCTCCTAGTTTGAGATGGCCGCCAGCATGACGCCGCCCGCGACAAGACAAAGGATGCGGTCGGGGAACGAACACATCCTTCCCGTCATTCCCGCGCACGCCGGGAATCCAGATTGTTGCCGGCCGACGCGGGTGGCGCGATGCTAGATTCCCGGCGTGCGCGGGAATGACGAAGATCAGGTCGCGTGCGCCGCGCTGCTCGCCAATATCGACCCAAGGTCAAGCGCGGCCGCCGGGCATCTCTCCGCCGCAGACCTCGCGCAGTTCCTTCCCGACGTGTGGAAGCGCGACGGCGCCGCCGAACCGCAGCCCGCCCAATAATCTCCCCTCGCTGCCCGCTCCCGCAATCCGGCGAATTCGTTCCCCCTGCCGTTCGCCGAATGGACACTACTAATCGGCAGTTCATTTTCGCACCAATTGGCGGATCGATTCCGGCATAGAATGTCCTAGGAAAAATTCCGAGACCTCTTCCTCGTCCAAATTGCGAGCGGGCGATTCAACCGGAACCCAAAAGGTGTCTGACAGTCTCGAGTTGCGGCGAGGCTGCAAGTAGGCGGTCTCACACCCGATCTCAAAATCAATCAGGTCAGGCGGGAGATCCATATTGAATCCGCCGAAGTACAAGATCGGGCCGGCAAGTTCCCTCCCGCCAATAAGGACGCCCTTCCGAACCTTGAGGTAGTGAAGGCCGAGAAAGACTACATAAGCAAAATCAAGAAACCGCAAGCGCTTTCCAGGATTCAGCGGATGATCGCCTAGGCCTAGGTTGATGTAAGGAATAACAAGCGTCGTCTTGTCGAAGTACACATTGGCATAGAAAGAGTCAAACGAATCGGTCTCCTCGACGCACTCAAATATCGGCTGTTCCATTTTCGACATTCCCTACTTCTTCTTGAGTACGATCTCGCTTATCTGTCCTTGAACGGCCTTCACACCGCCAGTTTGGGTATACCCAAGGTTGGGAACATTCTCCGTTCGGTTCACCACCTCGAAGCCTTCAAATCCAGGAGCTTTGCCCTCCCAGAGTTGCTTGAAGAACTTATTTGACATGTTCCCACGAACAGTGACGGTCCCCCCTTGTTCCAAAACGGGGCCAACATGCTGGAGAAACTCTGCTCTGGGGTCGTTCGCGACCACCACGCCCAGTTCACCGGGCTCGAAATGCTTGCCAAGGCTGGCAACATCGTCCGTGATGCCCTCGGTAGCGGAAATGTCAAAGTTCGTCCAGCCGGGCCCCAACTTAGACTTGTCACCGCCCATGAGGTCGAGTTTAACTTTTCCCCGGGGAACCTCAAACGCCCCTTTGATATTAACATACGCGCCGATCAGGCGCAAGAAGGCTTAACCGATGTAGCCGGCAGCTTCGCCCGGTTCGCCGCGGGCGATCGCGCGGCGGGCTTGATTGAGTCGATACGCGGCCAGCGACAGTTCGAGTCCGCCGGCAATGCCGCGCAAGGCCCGCGCCACGACGAGGAATTCGTTCGCCTGCGCGAATTTAGCCAACGGCCCCGCGAACAAGAGCGCCAAATCGCCCGCCAAGGACCACCACGTTTCCGACGAAGTCGTATGGTTGAAAAGATCATCGGCAACTTTTCCAAACGGCACGAGGTGGAGCAACCGTCGGAACCCTTAACGACCACGCGGCACGGCGGCAATCGCGGCCCTCTGGAAAGCGTCCGCTGGCCGCTAAATCCATCCACTTAATCCAAATCTACTTTTGGCACAGGCCTTGGGGTCCACTTTTAGGACATTTCTCATATCTGGGTCGGCCAACGCGCAATAACTAGGCCCGTGGAGCCCTTCCGGACGCTTATCGCAGGCTTGCCGAATTGCTACGCGAGTGCGGCTTGCCTCCCGACCGACTCGAAGACGAATCAACCGATGAACCGTGAGCGCTGACAATCCGAACGCCGACTAATCATTTTTGGCTAGGGTCGGAAGGCTTGTCGAAGAAGCGCTCGAGATCAGAAAAATCGTCGATAAGTCGCTCTTTCGAGTATTTTTCGAGCCAACCGCGTCCGCCCTTATACCAACCAGACAGTTCGCCGAATTCTGTCGCAACCGTCGTCAAATCAAGGGATTTTCCGTTTGAGGCGGTAAATGAAAGGCGCAAAAGCTCCTGGTCGATGGCACTCAGCAGGTGCGATATTGTTGAATCCACGATGTCAGGGATAAGCACCTTTGCAAACGCTTCTGGCGAGCTATTAACGGCTGCTTCCTTCCACCGTTTGGCGATGACATGGTTTGCACTAAGTGTTCTGTCATTACTTTGAATAGCAATATCTCGAACCTTCTCGACAAGTATTTTGGCAAATTCTTCTAGCTCAGGGGTCATATTGCACCTCCTATTTTCCGCCCCACGGGATTCGCGTCGGTCTGGCTACACCGACATCCTTTTCGGTCTGGCTACACCGCCATCCTTTAAGGCTTGAATGGCTTTCTGCACCGTGGCTTGAGCCATTCCCTCTTCCATTCCACCACAGACCAAGGCTAGCGTCTCGATTGACTGGTGCGTTAGCCCAGGACTTTCGGATACCATTGAGACGGCATCATGGCCTCAACAGGAGGTCCTTTTAATGAGCAATTCAGCGTCCGTGGGTCGGTCCGCCGCGGCGGAAAAAACTCACCGGAAACGTTCGTTCACCGACGAGTTCAAGCAGCGGGCGGTGCGGCTGGTGGTGGCCGAAGGCTCTCGTTTCGCGGCGGGGGCCAAGGCCGTCAACGTCGGTGAGCAAAGCCTCCGGCATTGGCACGCCAAGTTCGCCCCGAAGCCGACGCCCTGCGGCCAGATCGACACCTTGCGGCCAGCAGGACGCCCTCGGGCGGCACAACGGAAGATGCGGCCGACGGAACGGACGCGTGAAAAGGCCGCCAGGGCCACAGGGGGCATTTTCAACCGGCGGCTAGACCTTGGCGAGGACTTCATCCGAAACCGGCTCGATGTCGGCGCCGTCGTGCACGAAGATCTGGTTGCGGCCGGCGGCTTTCGCGCTATAGAGAGCCGCGTCGGCGCGGGCCAGCATGGTCTGTTCGGTGTCCCCTTCTTGCGCTTCGGTGACGCCGCCGCTGAGCGTGATCGTGAGATCGTCGGCCACGACGCGCCGCAGCCGTTCGCCCAAGATCGTAGCCCCCTCGAGATCGGTGTGCGGCATTACGATGACGAATTCTTCGCCGCCGTAGCGGCTGACCGTGTCGGTCTCGCGGACGTTTTCATTAAGCCGGCTGGCGACTCCCTTCAGGACCTGATCGCCAAACAGGTGTCCGCGCTCGTCATTCAATTGCTTGAAGTTGTCGATGTCGAGAATGATCGACGAGAACGGAGTTTCGTAGCGATTCAACATCGCGAACATCGATTCAAGCGTGTCGTTGAGCCCGCGCCGATTGGTGACGCCGGTCAAAGGATCGGTCCGGACCTCGGCGAAGGCCATCAGATTGTTCGATTGTTGGCGAATCTCGTCGTATGCATGCGCGATTTGGCTGGCGAGAAACAGGGTCGGCTTGAGCATCTCCTCCGCCTCGCCGCAGAGTTGCTTCCAGGCGGCTTCTTGCTTTTGATTGCTCAGCTCGAACACGCGCTCTTTGAAGCGGGCGATGCTCGTGCTATGCGTCGCCAGATTCTTGCGGACCGCCTCGGCGATCTTTTCGAGTTCCTTGGCGACCGATTGCGCCCGCTTCATGTCGCGGCGCGCTTGCGAATCGCTCGTCGGTTCGGCTTGGCGCTGCTGGCGGCCGAACAAATAGCCCAGCACCGCGAACGCCGAGAGGGCGACCGGCAACGGCACCGGAAACGACCATTCCAAGAAAGCCAACGGCCAAAGGGACGACAACACGTGCGCATCCTCGGTGCAGACGGAAAAAGTTCCTGAGGCGCTGGCGGCCGCGTTTCCGCAATCCGCTAGCCCGCCCTCTTAGGAACTATAGGTCACAATCGGGCGGGAATACGCCAGTTAATGCTGGGCCCGAGAGCCGAGGCCGCGGAGAAAGAAAAAGCCGACAAGGCAGCCGCCTGTCATGAACAAAATCCAGTCCTGACGATTGAGCGTGAAGACCCAATGCGAAAACAGATTGAGATATTCCCACATGATATTCACCAGGCGTAGGACCAGCGCGCAATGGGGCCGCGTTCAAGGATAGCCTGCCCGTGATCCGCGGCGCGCAAAGCGCTCGCTGGAACTCGGAGTTCAAAGCCGCGCTGGGCGGGTTTCAGCGGCACAACCGGCACAACCGGTCCCGCTGGCACGGCTCCCCCCCGTTCGCGGCGAGCCAATTCGAGTCGGGCCGGCGATGCGTCCGGCGGTCAGAGTCCTCGCCGCGACGGGATTCTCGCTGGCGTAGGAATGACGCGAAGAGTCACTGCGCGCGACGGACGGAGGGAGAGTCACGGCGCGAAGGATCGGGGAAGGTCGCCAACGGGCGCGCGGCGCACAAAAAAACCCGCCGGCGCACAGCGCAACGACGGGTTGATTGGACTAATAAATAAAGGGGCGCCGTCTCTGGACTGCCACGAGGCCAGCCAGCCCGATCCGCAACGGCCGATGACGTTCAACCATCACTTGGCGATCAAGCTTGAAAGCTGCTGCCGCAGCCGCACGTTTTGACCGCGTTGGGGTTGGCAAACGTAAAGCCGCGCTTGTCGAGGCCGTCGAAATAATCGACCGTCGTCCCATCCAGATAGAGAGCGCTCTTTTTGTCAACGACGACCGTGACCCCGTGGCAATCGTACTTGCTATCGGCGGCGCTATCGTAACTCTTATCGAAGCCGAGGCTATATTGAAAACCGCTGCATCCGCCGCCGGCGACTCCGACGCGGAGCACGGTTTCTGGAGGCATGTTTTGCGATTCCATGACCTTCTTCACTTCGCTCGCGGCTTTTTCACTTAAGGCAACACCCATCGCTCTTCTCCCTGAATCGGACCAGTTTTTCACAACCGAACTTGTCTAAATTATACCATTCGCCCGGAAAAGGAAAGTGGTTTTTGCGGCGTCTACCCCGGCCGGGAAGGGGCTGCGGCGGCCGCTGGCGGGGGCACTTTTTTCCACAAAATGGGGCCAATTGCCCCAGTTTGCGATTCCAGGCCACCGTGAATTCGCTTGGCATTCGCCGTGCGCAATAAAAAACCCTTTCCACCGGCGATGGAAAGGGTTTTGAATGCAAAAGTTGGAGGTTCACGATGGTATGGGAGCCGCTTGGCTCCACGACATGACTGGACACCGCCTGAACTAGGAACCGCTTCCCTCGGCCTGCCGCGGCAAGCTAGCGGCTGTCGCGAACAGCCCCACCCTGCCGCAAGCGAGTAACTGGCCCACTGCCAGTATTCACTGGCTCTTGCCAGCAAAAATGACTGGCTCTTGCCAGCAGTATTCACCGGCTAATGCCAGCAAACCTAACCGCGGCGGACATTTCTGGCCGCAGCCGACCGATTTCCGCCGTTCCTACTGATCCTGACCCGGTGGACTAAGCATGACGACCCCTCCTGATAATGCCGCCGCGGGGACGGCGTCGCTTGACGAAAACGTCCTGCGAACCGTCGCCGTGGCCTCGGAAAAGGACACACACAATCGTCTCGTTACCGGCCGGTAACCGTACGCGGAATCGTGCAGAAAGCGAGCAACTTCAAAACGGGATAGTCGGCTTCAAGCTGGCCTGGATCAGCAGCGTTTATCTCCGCTGACCTCGTCGCTGGAACCGAACTCCCAAGCCTTTGGCGAGTTGCTTGTCTTGTCTCACGCACCGCACACCTTCATAGATACACCTCGTACGCGCGTGCGTCAAATTGTTTTTCACCGCCAGCGTGAAAATTCAGCCGCTTGGTTCAGCGCGCCGCCTTGTTGTGCGAGTTCCGAAAACCCTGCGGGCAAAACGCGATCGCAATGCCCCTCCGCCGCGGTGGCGCGGCGAGCGCAAATCCCGCGCGACCGTCCAGGTCAGTTTGCGCGGCGCCGTTTGCGGCTGGAGAAGATCTGTGCGGCCAGCGCGCCGCGGCTTTGAGCTTTCCATGGCGGCAGTCGCTGCCGCCGCGCCGCTCAAAGCGCGATCACTTGCGGCCGTGCGCAATCCAATACTGCTTGGCCGGGACGATTTCCACGTCGCGAAAGAACCGCGGCAATTGTTCGGCATACCAAGCGGGTTGTTTCATCACGACGACGATCCGACCGCCGCGCCGCAACTGGGCCTGCGCGGTCTCCAGGAAAAATTGCGCAATCCCCAGGCCCGCGTAGTACGGCGGGTTCGCCGCCACCAGGTCGAACGGCGCGCCGGCGCTCGGACCGGTCGCGGAATGCTCAACCACGATATTGGCGAGGCCATTGGCGGCGGCATTGACGGCGGTGCACTCCACGGCTCGAGCATGCGAATCGACCGCGAACACCTGCACACGCTCGGCGCGCGCCGCCAAGGCCACCGCCACGACGCCGCTGCCGCAGCCGAGATCGAGCACGCGCTCGCCCGGCTGCACCTCGATCGCATTGATCAGGTGCCGCGCGCCGGGATCGATCTGGCGATGGGCGAAGACGCCCGGCCGCGTCATCAGCGAGAACAAGCGTCCGCGATCGCGAAAGGCAAACGACGACGCGAACTTGCGAACTCGCTTGAGCGGGCCCGCCTTTTGGGCCAAGTAAACGACGGCGTCGGGAAAGGCGTAGCGGCGGACCGCGGCGAACATTTTGTCCAGCTCCGCATGGAGCCAGCGGTCGCGTGGATTGTCGGTCGAGGCGAGCAGCCAGCCGCCGATTCGTAGCCGCTGTTGGGCCGCCTCCAGCGATTCGCAGACCAGTTCGGCTTCGCCTTGCGCCGTGAGGGGAAATAACCCAAGATCGATTTCATCCTCCGCAAAATCAGCCGCGCACACGATTCTTAATTTCGCGGGAGCGCCGGTCGGGTCCGCCAGAATCTGTTGCCGCGCGCGGTCGGCTCGATACAGATCGAAATAGTGGCAGACGATATCCGCCGCGGCAAATTGCCGCGCCGCCGCCGCCGCGGCTTGCGCCCAGCCGGTCGAGATACAGAGGACGCGCGCGGGCGCCTCGATTCGCAGATCGTCGATTTGGAACCCATCCACACCGCGCCCTTCATTTTGGCACGCCTCGATTTGGCGCACGCTGCGCAGCAGTTCCATTAGCCGGGCCTCAGACGGTCGCGCTCCCGGCGCAGGCGCACGGAGCGAGGCGGGGCCATGGGCGGCCGATTCCGCGCCATCCTCCTGCGAATCATCGATCAAGCGGACAACTCACTTTCATGGACGCCGAAAGAGGATCGAAATCGAAAGATGCCGCGCGCGGCGAATCCAAAGTCGGACGAGCGCGGGACGTTCACACCATCCAAACTCGCACCCTCCAGACTCAGACCCGCGGCACTCGGATACCGGGACGTTGCGGCGGCGGACATTTGTATTTCCGCGACCGAAGCGCCGGCGTGCGGTCCCGATTTTAAGCGATTCCCACCCGCGCCGACACCCAGCCGCGGCGACCGCTGTTGCCGGACCGCGATTCGTGGTACGGTAGCGCAAGCGGGTGGCTCGCTCGCAGCGCCGCGGCCGCGGGGCCGTTGTCTTTTCTCCTCAATCGATCATGCCTCGTCCTCAAGTTTTTATCACGCGTCGGATTCCGGAAATCGGGTTGCGAAAAATCGCGGCCGCTTGCGAGGTCGAGGTGTGGCCCGACCTGATGCCGCCGCCGGCAGCCGTTTTGCTCGAGAAGTCGCGTGGCTGCGCCGGCATATTGGCCCTGTTGACCGATCGGATCGACGCGCCCTTTTTGAGCGCATGTGCGGCATTGAAGGTGATCAGCAATTTTGCGGTGGGTCACAACAACATCGATATCGCCGCGGCGACCGCGCGCGGAATCTCGGTCGGCAACACACCGGACGTGCTAACCGAGGCGACCGCCGATTTGGCGTTTGCGCTGTTGATCGCGGCGGCGCGCCGAGTCGGCGAGTCGCAACAAGCGGCCCGCGAGGGGCGCTGGAAAACTTGGGAGCCGCTGGGCTACATTGGCCAAGACCTGCTCGGCAAAACGGTCGGCATCGTCGGCCTCGGCCGGATCGGCGCGGCCTTTGCCAAGCGTTGTCGCGGCGGCTTCGACATGCAAGTAGTCTATCACAATCGGCGGCCGAACCGCGCGGCCGAGCAAGCGCTCTCCGCGCGGCGCGTTGATTTTGAAACGCTCTTGTCCGAGTCCGATTTTATCTCGGTCCACACCGATCTGAATGATTCGACGCGCGGTCTGTTCAATGCGGCCGCCTTCGCGCGCATGAAGCCCACCGCCGTCTTCATCAACACGGCCCGCGGCGGAGTCGTCGTGCAAAGCGATCTCGTCGCCGCCTTGCGGTCGGGACAGATCTTTGCCGCCGGGCTCGATGTGACCGATCCCGAACCGCCAGATCCCCAAGATCCGCTCTTGAGTCTGCCGAATGCGATTGTGCTGCCGCATATCGCCAGCGCGACGGTGCAGAGCCGCGATGGGATGGCGGAGATCGCGGCGGATAATTTGCTGGCTGGGCTGCGCGGCGAGCCGCTGCGCTGCTGGGTCAACCCGGAAGTCGCTCGTCGTTAACTGTCCGTTTCCAGTGCCGCTCTGGCATTGCGGACCTTGCCAAATGCGGAACGCCGCTCCGCAGAGCGTCGCTTGACGCCTCCTTGGCGCGGCCGTTTTGGTGCCGCTGGCGGGCGTTGTCGCACCCGGTTGAAGGCTTCAACGACCACGTTTATCCGGCAAAATCGAACCCCTACAAACGGCGCCGAAAACGGTTTATACTTTTCGCGGCGGTGGCTGACCGTCTTCATGGGCGGCGCGCCACGGCTTCGGCGAACTTTCTCTCAACGGATTCTTTCTTCGGATTTTGACCATGACTGCAGTATTGCAAACGTCGCTGACCAAGTTTCCTGTTCGCCGCGGCAAGGTTCGCGACGTTTACGATTTGGGCGATCAGATTTTGCTGGTCAGCACCGATCGAATCAGCGCCTTCGATTGGGTCTTGCCGGCCGGCATTCCGGACAAAGGGCGCGTCCTCACGCAATTGTCCGCTTGGTGGTTCGACTATTTAAAAGAGCCGAACCACATGCTCTCGACGAACGTGCGCGATTTCGACCTGCCCGGCGATGTGGATGCCAGCTCGTTTGAGGGGCGGACCATGCTCGTCCGCAAGACCAAGGTCGCGCCGATCGAGTGCGTCGTGCGCGGGTATCTCTCCGGGTCGGGCTGGAAGGAATATCAGAAAACGCAAGCGGTCTGCGGGGTCAAGCTGCCGGCCGGGCTCAAGGAGAGCGACAAGCTCGCCGAGCCAATCTTTACCCCGAGCACGAAAGAAGAACAAGGACACGACGAAAACATCTCGTTCGAGCGGATGACGGAAATTGTCGGCGCGAAAATGGCTGAGGAATTGCGCCGCCGCAGCTTAAGCATCTATCAGCGCGGGGCGGAATACGCGGCCACGCGCGGGATCATCATTGCTGACACCAAGTTCGAATTCGGCGTTGTCGACGACGAACTGATTCTGATCGACGAAGTCCTGACTCCCGACAGCTCGCGGTTCTGGCCGGCCGACCGTTATCGGCCGGGCCAAGGGCAGCCGTCATTTGATAAGCAATTTGTCCGCGATTGGCTCGAGACGACCGGCTGGGATAAAAACAGCCCGCCGCCAACCTTGCCTGCTGAGGTAATTGCCAACACACGCGCGAAATACATCGAGGCGTTCGAGCGACTGACCGGCGAGACGTTTCGGTGGAAATAAGCCAAGCGGTCGCGGACCATGGAAGTTGGCCCGCCTCGTACACGCGGCATCTTGCCGCATTATTCCCGCGATTATGCAAGAACCTGCAGGTTCGCTCCCCTCGTACACGCGGCATCTTGCCGCGTTATTCCCGCGATTGAGCAAGAACCTGCAGGTTGGCCCGCCTTGTACACGCGGCATCTTGCCGCGTCATTGCCGCGATTGTGCAAGAACCTGCAGGTTGGCTCCCCTCGTACACGCGGCATCTTGCCGCGTTATCAGCGGCTGGAAGCCGCTTGTACTGGGGGAGGGACGCATCTTCGCAAACAGGCTGCTAGCACGGCGAATGGCGTTCCTGAGAAATAGCTGTACAGATGCTCTTGACTGTGAACGCTCGTATATTACACTGAGAGGAGTCTCCTAGCCCTTGACCCTCTTTTGAAAGCATCCCGGCCATGGCCGACCTTGATTCGCTGACCAAACGCCAGAAGGCGATCTACAAATTTATCCGCGACAAAATCCGCAATCGAGGTTACGGTCCGACGGTCCGCGAAATTGGCGAGCAATTCGAGATCGCTTCGCCCAACGGCGTGATGTGCCATCTCAAGGCGCTCGAGAAAAAAGGACTCATCACGCGCGAACCGAATATGTCGCGGGCGATCCAATTGACCGAGGACATCAAGGGGCTGCCGTTGCGAGGGCGCGTCGCCGCCGGCTTGCTGCACGAGGCGGTCGAACAAGATGAGTGGATCGATTTGGGCGGCATGTTCGAAGACGATAATCTCTTTGCGCTGGAAGTCTCCGGCGACTCGATGATCGAAGCCCAGATCGCCGACGGCGACTATGTCATCGTCCGCAAACAACCGCGAGCAACGTCGGGCCAAATGGTCGTGGCCCAAACCGACGAGGGCGAAGCCACCCTCAAATGGTGGTTTCCTGAGTCGAATCGCATCCGTCTTCAACCGGCGAACTCGGCCATGAAGCCGATCTATGTGAAAGACGCCAAAGTGCTCGGCGTCATTGTCGGCGTCGTCCGCCGGATGCGCTAGCGGCTGGCGTTGTCGGTTGCATGCTTGGATCGCAAACAGCCTTTCGTAGGCGCGCGAGAATCGGCCGCGCGCCGTTCGTCGCGCTCAGCGCTCGTCTTCCGCGGGCAAAGCGGCCAGCAACTCGGCAATCGTTCGATCGAGGACGGGATGGCACAGCGTGGGGGCAATTTCCGCGGCGGGAGCCAGCACGAACCGCCGTTCCGCCAATCGCGGATGCGGCACGACCAGGTCGGCCGTTTCGATGACGCGGGTTCCGTACAGCAGCAGGTCTAGATCGAGCGTGCGCGGACCCCAGTTCTCGGTGCGAACGCGCCCGAACTGCGCTTCGATCTGGTGGAGCAGGCTCAGCAGCTCGCTGGGGGATCGCTGGACACGCAGTAAAGCCGCGCCATTGAGATAGTTTGCTTGGCCAGACGGCCCTCCGATTGGTTCCGTCTCGTGCCAGCGGCTGACCGCCAGCACCTCGACGCCGGCGGCAGCGCGGAGCGCCGCAATCGCATTTTCTAGCGTTTTTCGTCGATCGCCCAGATTGGCGCCGAGGCCGACCAGCGCGAGTTCTGCACTCGCAGGCGCATTCGGAAGATGGGGTTGCGTGCTCACAGAGGCAAAGCCTCTTTGTAGTCACAGAGGCAAAGCCTCTTTGTAGTCACTGAGGCAAGGCCGCTTTATACTCACAGAGGCAAAGCCTCTTTGTAGTCACTGAGGCAAGGCCGCCGCGGTGCGGCTCTATCACCGACCGCGCCGGCGAACAAGTTCGGCCAGCGCGCGGCCGATTCGCCAGCGGCAAAAAAACTGGGAGGGACATCCGGGCACACGACAAAGTCGTCGACAGTCGATCCGATCAGTCGTCGCCCCCCTGTTATTTTCAGTACAGCCCGTCATGGGCTTCTCCGCAATCGACTTCACGGCATGCAGAAGAACGATCGTCGCGGGCGCGACTTCACGTCGCCCCCCTTCGCAAAATTGTCCAACCGACAACTCGGCCTGAAGATCCGCGATTGCCGATTTGGCCGCGAATTCGATCTGGCCGCGAATTCGATCGTCAACTTAAAAAATGAAAATCACCGTGCGGCGACTTTAATTTTTACGTCACGTTCCTCTCACGCAAGCGATCATTCTCCGCGGCGCGCGAAAAAAGTCAAGCAACATTTCGCGAAACAAAATTCAGCGAGTAAACAGGGGCTTGTAAATTTGTTGGCGCGCGTTCCGCCGCGCTCGGCGCTCCCTGACAGCAACGTCTTAGCTTCCGCCGCGCCGATGTTCCAGCGCGGGCAACCGCGCGCGAATCTCGCGCAACTGCGCCAAATCAAGTTCTGCGAGCACGATCGCTTCGGTTTCTTCCGCAGCCGTGGCGAGCACCTCGCCCCACGGATCGATGATTTGCGAGTGGCCGTAGGTCGCCATCGCGTGCGCCCCCGAGCCGCATTGATTCGCCGCAACGACAAACGTTTGATTCTCGATCGCTCGGGCGCGCAGCAATACGCTCCAATGGGCGGCGCCGGTGGCGCGAGAAAAAGCCGACGGAATCGCCACGATTTGAGCTTGCTGGTCGGCCAAGGCGCGAAACAACTCAGGAAAACGCAGGTCGTAGCAGATCGCTTGGCCGATGACGCCGAGTTCCGTGCTCGTCGCAGCCGCGGTCTCGCCCCGCAGAAACGAATCCGACTCGCGCACCGCCACCGCGCCCGGCCACGCGATGTCGAACAGGTGCTGTTTGCGATACTTGGCGAGCAGTGCGCCGTCCGGGCCGAACACCAGGCTGGTGTTATACGCATGCTGCGGCAGAGCGGCCCGTTCGGCCAGACTGCCAGCGACGAGGATCGCGCCGGCGGCGCGGGCCCAGGCGGCCGCAGCTTCGCTGGTCGGACCAGGAATCGGCTCCGCCGCGCGGACCAAGCCTTCGTGATTCGTCCAGCAATTGAACATCTCGGGCAAGACAATCAGCGCGGCGCCGCGCTGCGCGGCGGTCCTTACGAGACGTTCGGCCGTTGCCAGATTCGCCGGCTTTTCGCTCCCCGCGTGCATTTGAATTGCCGCGGCCATGAACTTTTCGCGCATCGGTTTTGCCTTGTTGCTTTTTTGCCAGTGCGATTCGCCATCCACAGCTTAGCAAATGAACCGGCGGCCGCGCGGCAAGCGGCGTAAGAACGTCGATCGCGGCCGCGATCTACCGCCGCTCATGCCGCCTCGGCGGGGATTGACGATCTGGACCCGGATAGAAAGGACGAGCCGGCGCGGTTGGGAATGCGGCGCGGTTGGGAATGCGGCGCGCTGGCGAATGCGGCGCGGTGGCGAATGACGAACCGGGGCGAATCGCGAACCGAACCGAGCTGTTCTGCGTCATCCCCGCGCAGGCGGGGATCCAGCCGCCAGCTAGGTTGTTTTGCGGCGCGCTGGATTCCCGCCTGCGCGGGAATGACGAATTGGGGCGCGGTGGCGAATGACGAATTGGCGGCCCGGTTGCGAATGACGAACCGGGGCGCCGTGGCGAAGGACGAACCGGGGGGAATGACGAATGCGCGGGAAGGACGAACCGGGCGAATTGCGAACCGAACCGAGCTGTTCTCCGTCATCCCCGCGCAGGCGGGGATCCAGCCGCCAGCTAGGTTGTTTTGCGGCGCGCTGGATTCCCGCCTGCGCGGGAATGACGAATTGGGGCGCGGTGGCGATTGACGCGCCTGCGCGGGAATGACGAACCGGGGCCCGGTGGCGAATGACGCGCCTGCGCGGGAATGACGAACCGGGGCGGTTGTGAATGACGCGGCCTGGCACCTACCGGTTTTGCGCCCTGGAAAAGGTTGTTGCTTCAAGCACGCATGGATTCGCGGTTCGCCGCGCCGAAACAGGCTGGTTGCATGGCTTGAAAAATCTGTCACAATAGGCGATTCTTCGCGGGAATGCTGCTCGCTGGCCCACCGCTGGTCTATTTCACATCGGGAGTTTTCGCATGGCACGTCCGGTCACGCTGTTTACAGGTCAATGGGCTGATCTCAAATTGGAAGACCTAGCGCGCAAAGCGAGTGAATTCGGCTACAACGGCATGGAACTGGCCTGCTGGGGAGACCATTTCGAAGTCGACAAGGCGCTCGCCGACAAAGGCTATTGCGCCTCGCGCCGCGAAATCCTCGATCGGAACGACCTGCAAGTCTTCGCCATCAGCAATCATCTGGTCGGCCAAGCGGTTCTCGATCTGATCGACGAACGCCACAAATCAATTGTGCCCAAACATGTTTGGGGAGACGGCAAACCGGACGGCGTCAACAAACGAGCGGCGGAAGAAATGAAGAACACCGCCCGCGCGGCGCAAAAGCTCGGCGTGGGCGTGGTCAATGGATTTACCGGCTCGAGCATTTGGCATCTGAACTATTCGTTTCCGCCGGTGCTCCCTTCGATGATTGATGACGGATTCAAGTTGCTGGCCGAGCGGTGGAATCCGATTCTCGACGTGTTTGGCGAATGCGGCGTGAAATTCGCGCTCGAGGTGCATCCGACCGAGATTGCGTTCGATTTGTACACGGCCGAGCGGGCGCTCGAAGCGCTCGGCCACCGGCCGGAGTTTGGTTTCAATTTCGATCCGAGCCATCTCCTCTGGCAAGGGGTCGATCCGGTCGAGTTCCTCCGCGCGTTTCCGGACCGCATCTATCACGTGCATATCAAGGACGCAATCGTCACGCTCAACGGCCGCTCAGGCATCCTCGCTAGCCATCTGAACTTCGGCGATCCGCGCCGCGGTTGGGACTTCCGTTCGCCGGGGCGCGGCGGCGTCAATTTCGAAGAAATCATTCGCGCGCTGAACGACCTTAATTATCAAGGTCCCCTCTCGGTGGAATGGGAAGATTGTGGCATGGACCGCGAGCACGGCGCCCGTGAAGCTTGCGAGAACGTGAAGAAGTGGGACTTTCGCCCGAGCGGCCGCGCGTTCGACTCCGCGTTCGCCAAGGACTGATTGCCAAGGGGCGAATGCCCGATGTCGAAGGTCAAAGTTCTCGTGCCGAAGACCCGCCGCTTGAACGGTTGCCGTGACGGAGGCCGCCGGCCTGAGTCGCTTATGAGGGGATTACCGCGGATGCCCGAAGACGCGCCAGCTCCGGACCTTGATCCTGACAATCAGGCGGCGTTGCAAGCGGTCGTGAAGTTTGCGGCGCAGCGGGTCGTACAGGGGGACTCGCGGGCCCGCTTGGAGCGGACCCTGGTCGAGCGCGGGTTGCCGGCCGATGTCGCTCGCGAACTGGTCGGCGATTTGTGGGCCGCTCGGTCTGGCGCGATGCGCCGCTTGGGCTTGCTGCATCTAGTGGTCGGCGCGGGCTGGTGCATCGGCGGCAGCGTGCTGACCTGGTGGACCTATTCAGCCGCGGAACGGGGCGGTTCCTATGTTATCGCCTGGGGCGCGATCGCATTTGGCGCGCTCGAATTCGGCTGGGGCTTGTGGAAGTTGGTCACGGCTCGGCGGTCCTGACCCAGTCCAACCGATCCGTTTTCGCGCTTCCAATTTCTACTCGCGCTGCTTCTCCGGTGGCGAATCAGGCGGCGCCGAAATTGCGCTCGCGGGCGTCGGCGTCGCGGCGCGCTCGGAGGCCGGCCGTAAACAATCCCACCCGCATAGCAATGCGGCCATCGTCAAATAGCCCAGGCCGAGCATCAGCGGCGTTTGCCCCGCCGAGCCCGGCGGAAGGCTCAAGGGCTGCCAAGGCAAAATGAGCGGATTGCCTGGCAAGGGCGAATGGATCACCCCAAACAGGCTGAACAGCCCGCACAAGCCAAAGTAAACGGCCGACAAGCTCAGCCGCCGATCGATCAGCGCGGCGAGGCCGGCGGCCCAGAGCAGGCTCGTGATGATAAATCCGCCCGACAGAATTCGCATCGTTTGCAACTGTTGCGGCAGCGGTCCGGCGAGCTGATCGAACGTTTTGCCTGACTGCGCCAAGACTTGGTCGGCGAAAATCATCACCAGCGACGCCAAGGCCGGGACGCAGGCCAGCGCGACGGCGGCATAGTGTTTGGTGGGGGTCGCATGAAAACTCTGCGCCGTGATCTCCAAGCCGACGAAAATCAAGATGGGAAGGAGCGCTGCCTGCGGGATGAGCGCGTACAGATAGCCGAAATAGCCGCAGATGCCGGCGGAGCCGATGAAGAGCGCGGTGGCCAAGGTGTAGGCGGCGCGGCCCCCCATCGCTTTATAGGCCGGATGGCCGATGTACGGGGTCGTTTGAATGACTCCGCCGCAAAATCCGGCGACCAGCGTGGCGAAGCCTTCGACGGCGATGATCCGCCCGGTGCGAAATTCATCTCCGACCGCCGCGGCGCTTTCGGTGCAGTCGATGCCGCCGACCACGGTCGCCAAGGCGAACGGGACGACGATCGGCAAATACTTCGCCGCCAGCGGGATCGCCTTGATCCAGTCGAACGAAAAGACCTCCAGCCATTCGCGAGGAAAGAGCGCGCCCGTGGTGGGCAAGGACGCCGGCTCGATGGCAATCCAGCCGCAGCCTTTCAGTAAATAATAAAATCCCCCTCCGACCAGCAGCGCGCCGAGCGCCCCGGGGATTTTCAGTGGCAATGAGACGCGGGCGACCAACGTCGTGAGGATGACCGCCAAGGACGCCAGACCGACGATCGGAATTTGGAAAATATCGAGCAACGGCAAAAAGCTGATCAGGACGAGTGCGATGGCGGCCAACGAACCCAGCAAGCCGGCTCGCGGAACCACGCGGCGAATCCAGTCGGACCCCAACGCGGAGAGGAGCTTGATTAGACCGCTAAAGACAATCGAGCAGATGCCAATCTGCCAGGCGAGCCGCGCGGCTTGCTCCGAGTTGGCGCCTCCTTTTGTGGCTTCGACAAAAGCAGGGCCCACCACAAATAGGACCATGCCGATCGTGCTCGGCGTATCGAGCCCCAAGGGCATTGCCGTCACGTCGTCGCGGCCGCTGCGCCGCGCCAAACGGAAGGCCATCCAAGTGAAGAGAACGTCGCCGACGACCACGCCCAGGGCCGTCCCTGGAATCATGTAACGGACGGTAAAATTTGCAGGAAATCCAAACGCGGTCGCCAGCATGCTGACGGTCAGAACCAATCCGGCCAAGTTGTCTAACATCAAGCCAAAAAAGGCATTTATGTCGCCTGCACGGGCCCAGCGGTAACGATTTAACATGATTCCTCGAATGCCGGGCACACCAGTTGCGGTTATACGGTTTTAGAGTGTAATTCGTTCGCTTTGGCGGTGTCAATTTGGCAGGCCCGCAACGGGCTTTTCCGTCTGCGGCAGCCGGCGACGGCTTATAATAAGGGTGGGAAAGGTCAAGGAGGAGGGCGATTCGCTTCGCCCATTACCGAACCCCGTAGGAATATGATGCGTAGAACAATGCGAAGCACAATCGAACATTCTGAATCAAAAAAAGACAGCCGCACGGACGAGGCCCTGCTCAGCGCGTATTGCCGCAACGGAGATGCGGGCGCGTTTGCGGAGTTGGTGCAACGGTACGAAGGCGAGTTGTACAACTATTTGCGGCGGTACCTCGGCGACGCGGCGCTGGCGGAAGACGCGTTTCAAGCGACATTTCTTCAAGTCCACTTGAAATGCGAACAATTCACCGCCGATCGCCGATTTCGTCCGTGGGTCTATACGATCGCCACGCATCAAGCCATTGACACCCAGAGGAGAAACAAGCGACATCGAGCGGCAAGTCTTGATCGGCGAACTTCGCAGCACGAGGGGAACGATCTGGGCGCCTTGATTGAGTTGCTGTCGACGAAGGAACCCGGGCCGGTCGCCCAACTCGATGATGTCGAGCGCCGCGATTGGATTCGGCAGCAGGTGGACCGGCTTCCCGAGGGACTCCGGGCCGCGCTGGCTATGGTATATTACCAAGGGATGAAATATCGCGAGGTGGCCGAGGTCTTGTCGATCCCGGTGGGAACGGTGAAGAGCCGGGTCCACTCGGCCGTCTTGAAATTGAATGAAGCTTGGATGGATGCCCATCCGCCCGATTTGGACAATTGAAAGATTCGGACCTCAGCAGGCGAAGACCGTGAATTTTCTGATAGCGTTTTTTAAGTTGTAGAACGAGTCATGCGCAATCAGCTCATTGGATATCTCCTGGGCGCTCTCGACCCGCAGGAATGCGAGCAAGTCGAAGCCCAGCTCGCGGAAGATCGCGAATTGCAAAACGAATTAGAACTCTTGCGGGACGGCCTCGAGCCCCTGGAGCAAGACGAACAGACGTTTCAGCCGCCAGCCGGGTTGGCGGCGCGGGCCTGTTTGGCGGTGGCCCAGCGAGTCCAAGCGGCCTCGCAGGCGGCTCGCAATTTGGGAGTCGAAGGCGCTGGCTCCGGAATGCGTTCGCGGCTAGTCGATTGGTGCGTCGCGGTCGGAATCTTCGTCGCCGCCTCGTTTCTATTTGTCCCCGCCTTGCAGTACAGCCGGGTCAATTCGCAGACCGCCGGCTGTCAGCGCAATCTGCAGGCTCTGGCAGTCGCGCATGACCAATGCAGCGAAC
>DASRSE010000163.1:0-15921 GCA_035656655.1 Pirellulales bacterium | reverse complement strand
AGGCGCTGTTGATGCGCGCGCAATTGATCTTGCCGCGCGAGACGCTGGTGGGGCCCGATCGGTTCAATCAACTGTTCACGCTGCACGGCACCACCATGGTGTTTCTGATGGGAATGCCGATTCTGATCGGCATGGGCAACTATCTCGTGCCGCTGATGATCGGGGCCCGCGATATGGCGTTTCCACGCTTCAATGCGCTCGGGTTCTGGGCCACCCTGTTCGGCGGCTTGCTGGTCTATTCCAGCTTTTTGACCGGCGGCGCGCCGGCCATCGGCTGGTTTGCGCTCGCGCCGCTGACCGAACGGACTTTCGCGCGCAGCGCCGCGACCGATCTGTGGGCGATCGGGCTGGTTGTCAGCGGGATCGGCACGGTGGGCGCGGCGGTCAATTTCATCGCCACGATTCTGGGGATGCGCGCGCCGGGAATGGAAGTGCGCAAGGTTCCGTTTTTTGTCTGGACGATGCTCTGGACCTCCGTGCAAATCCTGGTTGCCTTGCCGCCGTTGACCGCGGCGCTGGTGATGGTCCTGCTCGACCGCAATTTTGGCGCGCATTTCTTCGATCCGCAGCGCGGCGGCTCGGCCCTGCTATACCAGCACATGTTCTGGTTTTTCGGACATCCCGAAGTTTACATTTTGATTCTGCCGGCGTTCGGAATGATTGCCGAAATCATTCCGGTCTTCTCGCGGAAAGTGCTGTTTGGCTATGAGTTCATGGCGGCGGCGACCGCGGCCATCGCCTTCATCAGCATCGGCGTGTGGGCTCACCATATGTTCACGGTGGGAATGGGCCGCGGACAAAACCTCTTCTTTATCGCGACCACTTTGGTGGTTTCGGTCCCGACCGGGCTGAAATTCTTTAATTGGCTGGCGACGATGTATGGCGGGCGGATTTCGCTCGCATCGCCCATGCTGTTCGCGTGCGGATTTTTGTCGATGTTCTTGATCGGCGGTTTGACTGGGATCATGCTCGCGTCGGCGCCGCTCAATTTCCAACTCAACGATTCTTATTTCGTCGTCGGACATTTCCATTGGGTCTTGATCGGCGGAACGATCTTCTCCGTGTTCGCGGGCCTTCACTATTGGTATCCCAAGGTGACCGGGCGGATGTTGTCGGAGCGGTTGGCACGGTGGCAATTTTGGTTGTTGTTCGTGGGCTTTATCTTGACCTTTGGACCAATGCATATCTCGGGCATGCTCGGCATGCCGCGCCGCATTTTTACCTATGACGCGGGGCGCGGCTGGGACATTTGGAACCAGGTTTCGACGTTCGGGGCGGTGGTTCAAGTGCCGAGCTTCGCGATTTTTGTTATCAACATCTTCTGGTCGCTCAAACATGGCCGGCTGGCCGGGCAAGACCCGTGGAATGCTTGGACGCTCGAATGGTCGACGACCTCTCCGCCGCCGCCGTACAACTTTGAACAGATTCCAACCGTGCGGAGCCGTCGGCCGCTGTGGGATTTGAAGCATCCGGAAGACCCCGATTGGAAATACGAATAGGCATTTCGTGAGCCGGTGGCAGCATTTCAACTCAACGCGCGCGATCGCCAGACATGGATTCCGCACCTTTAACTATCGCCTCCGAGCCGGTCCGTGAATCGCGGCCCCTCGCGCGCGGCCCGACCTTGTCGGCGGCGCAATGGGGAATGATCGCCTTTTTGCTGTCAGAGGTTGCTTTTTTTGGGACCTTGCTAGTCGCCTATGTCGCGTTTCTCGATCCCGACGGCGCGGACCCGACGCCGCAAATCTTGAAGCTTCCGCTGGTGCTGGGCAACACGTTTTGTTTGCTGGCGAGCAGTGTCACGGTTCATTTTGCCGAGCAGCGATGGCACGCCGGCGCGCGGCGCGGCTTTTTCACTTGCTGGTTGGCCACAATCGCGCTGGGGCTCCTGTTTCTGGCAGGGACCGCGTACGAATGGCATCATCTGATTAGCCAGGACGGGCTGACGCTGAGCACGAACCTGTTTGGCAGCACGTTTTATACGCTGGTCGGTTTTCATGCACTGCATGTATCCGTCGGGATTGTCGCTTTAGCGATCGTCTTTGGTTTGAGCGTGCGCCGACCACCGCCCGCGGAGAACTCGCCAAATTCGCTGGGCGCGCATGGAACGGCCGGCGTGCAACTAGTCGGATGGTATTGGCATTTTGTCGACACGGTGTGGCTAATCGTGTTTGCGGTCGTCTACGTGTTCGGGCGCTGAGCTTGGATCCCTGAGAGTTCGGTCGCACTTCGATTATGGCTCCGTTTGTGGAAAATTGTCGTGTTGGAAGAATTGCAACCTGTTTCGTCGAGCGCTGAGCCGCCGGCTTTCGGTTCAGTCGAAATGCCGCAGCGGACCGCTGCGCCGCTGATCTTGGCGACCGGGTTGGCGCTGTTGGCGGCAGGGCTGGCGTTTGGTTGGGCCATGTCGCTCGTCGGCGCGGTCGTTTTGGTCGCTGGCTTGCTCGCCTGGGTTCGCAATCTCGTTTCTGCGCGCGGGCATGTCCGCGAGCCGTGGGTCGAACCTGCCGATCGAGCCCGCGCGATCGGCAGCGCACGGATCGCGGTGGAGCGATTAGTGCAAGGAAAGCCCGGCTATCGCGTTCAACTACCGACCCACGTCCACCCGATCTCGGCCGGAATCAAAGGAGGACTGCTCGGGGGACTGGTGATGCCCATTCCCGCCCTCCTCTACGGCTGGCTGAGCGGGCAAGGCTTGTGGTACGCGGTGAATCTATTGGCCGGAATGGCAATTCCCGGGATTAGCAATCTCTCGGCCCGCGAACTCGGCGCGTTTCATGGGAATTATTTTCTCGTCGCAATCGTGATCCACGCGGCGACCTCGTTGGCCGCGGGTCTCGCGTACGGCGTATTGCTGCCAATGCTGCCCGACATTCCCAAGGCATTCGCTTGGGGCGGGTTGTTGATGCCGGTTCTCTGGACGGCAGTGAGTTTTGTCGCGTTGTTGCGGATCAACCCGGCGCTCGATCAGAAGCTCGATTGGCCTTCGTTTATTCTGGCGCAGTTTGTATTCGGCATTGCGACCGCTTTTTGGGTAACGCAATTCGGAAAATGGGGCTCGCTCTTGGCCGGCGTTCTAGGGGGCCTCGTCGGCGGCGCGTTGATGATCGCGCCGGCAGCGCTCTGGGCCTGGATCACGGGACATAGCATTTGGTTTCCGGCGAATGTGCTGGCCGCGATGGTCTTGCCGCAGGTCGGCGCGCATTCCATCGCGGAACTTCAGCAGTATCATGCCGACTGGTTCGTGACGGCGGCCATGATCCACGTTTCCGTCTCGATGATATTTGGAGTGATTTACGGCTGGCTGTTGCCGAGATTGCCGAATATTCCTGGCCCGATGTCGTGGGGCGCGCTGCTGATGCCACTGGTTTGGACCAGCGTCAGTTACAGCTTGATGGGAGTCGTCAATCCGATCTTACAGCAAAACGTCAACTGGCAATGGTTCATCGTGTCGCAATTCATCTTTGGCATCGTGGCCTCGATCGTGGTGGTGCGCTCCGAAGAAATCTTTCTGCCGCCGGTCGGGCGCGGGCCCACCGCGGATCAGCCGCCGGACACGACGGCGCCGTCCACCGCATCCGCAGGAGGCTCGCCATGAGTGCACGAACTCGGCGCACGACGGCTTGGTCACGATGGCTATTAAGCGGCGCCTGCGGCGCGGTGCTGGCCGGCGCGGTGCTCCGCTCGCGCTCGCTGCCGGCGCGCGAGGAGATCGCGGCGAGCGAGGGCATCGCGGCGAGCCAGCACGTCGCGACCGCCGACCAAGCGCCGCAGGCCGCGCGAACCGACTCCGACACCCGCACCGGCTCCAGCGCAGCAAGCATCACCGACCGGTCCGCGTCGGGCGGTTCGGCAGGGGAATTTGCGGCGCTCTTCGCCAAACATTGCGCCGGCTGTCACGGGGCCGAGGGTCGACTCGGCGGCGCGCCTTCGTTGAACGATCCGCTGTACCGCGGGCTCGTTTCGCTGAAAGATTTGCAAAGCACGATTTCCGCGGGAAGGCCCGGCACGCCGATGCCTCCGTTCGCGCGCGAACATGGCGGTCCGCTGAGCGCTGCGCAGATTCAACAATTGGCGCTAGCAATCAAAGGCAATGCCGAGCCGCGCCAGGCGACCGGTCCGCATCCGGGCTGGGGAACGGCGGCTTCGGTGCCCGCGTCCGCTCCTGAATTGGAAGCGGCGGACGCGCCGCGCAAATTGACCGGCGCCGAGGCCGAACAGATTCGCCAGACGACCTTCGCGAAGGCCTGCGCCGGTTGCCACGAAGCGCGAGGACAAGGAGGCAAAATGGCCGGCGCGATTTCTGAGCCGGCGTTTCTGCAATTGTCGAGCGATCGTTTTCTGCGACGGATGGTGGTGGTCGGCCGCGCCGATTTGAACATGCCTGACTATGCCAGCACGGCGGGCCGCGGACCGGGCCAGCCGTTGTCCACGACGGAGGTCGACGATTTGGTCGCGCTGCTCGCGCACTGGCGCGAACACGAGCCGCCGGCCCCTGCGGCGACTGGTCCGGCGTCGGAGCAATAGCAGAGTCCCATTAACGGAATGTAATTCAGCAGAGCGTGAATGCCATGGACAAATCTCGTGACGAGTCGCCGGCGACGCCCGATTCCGGACCGGCCGCGGCCGGCTTCGCAGAAAACGCGCATGGCGGCGCGGCGCCGCGACGCTCGTTCTTGCAATGGTTCGCCGTGGGGCTCGGCGCGGTGGCCGCGGTGGCCGTGAGTCTGCCCTTGGTGGGCTACTTTTTTCGGGTGCCGAAGCGGCGGACGATGTGGGTGCCGCTTGGTCCGGCCGAACAGTTTCCGCTGGCGGAAACGCGCGTCGCCACGTTCGACAATCCGCTGCGCACTCCTTGGGATGGCAGCTCCGCGACCACCAGCATTTTTGTGCGCCGCGAACAAGACAATGCCGCCGGCGAACAGTTTCTCGTGCTGCTGGCCAATTGTGCGCATCTTGGCTGCCCCGTTTCGTGGTTTCCGCAGTCGGGCTTGTTCATGTGTCCTTGTCACGGCGGAGTTTACTACGCGACGGGCGAGCGCGCCTCCGGGCCGCCGCCGCGCGGACTGTTTCCTTGCAACTGGCGCGTCCGCGCGGGGCAGCTTGAAATCGAAGCCCCGCATTTTCCTTCCTTGCGAGACTGCGAATCGTTGCCGGGTTAGCGAGAGTCGCGCGGCGAAGTTCCCCGCGTGAGAAAAGAGCCTTGGACGGAGTGCGGATGATGCCAAACTGGATCGCGACAATGGGACGCTGGTTCGACGACCGGCTGCAAGTTCGCGCGACGCTCGGCCCGATGCTGAAACACCCCGTCCCGCGCGAGGTGGCCGGCCCGCTGGGTTGGTGGTATGTCTTCGGCAGCGCTTCGTTGACGTTGTTTCTGATCCAAATTGCCACCGGCATCGGCCTCGCGCTGGTTTACGTGCCGTCGGCCGATCGGGCGTACGAAAGCTTGGTCTATCTGAATCAGCAGCAGCCCCTCGGCGGGTTTCTTCGCGCGCTGCATTACTATGCCGGCTCAGGCATGGTCGTAATGGTGCTGGTCCACATGACCCAGGTGTTTTTACAAGGAGCGTATAAGTATCCGCGCGAGCTGACGTGGCTGCTTGGCGTCTGCTTGTTGCTGTGCGTGCTAGGGATGTTCTTCACCGGCCAGATTTTGCGCTGGGACCCCGACGCCTATTGGGGACTGGCGGTGGGAGGGTCGATGGCGGGCCGCGCTCCGCTCATCGGTCCGGCGCTAGTGCAGTTCGTGTTCGGCGGCGACACCATTGGCGGCCCAACGCTGAGCCGCTTTTTCGCCCTGCATGTGTTCGTCATTCCAGGGGCCTTGTTGATCTTCTTGGCGTTGCATTTGTGGCTCGTTTTGAAACAGGGAATCAGCGCCCCGCCGGTTCCTGGAAAACCAGTCGTGCCGCGGACCTACGCCGCCGAATACGAGGGAGAGTTGGCCCGCGGCGTTCCCTTTTTGGGCGACGCGCTTTGGAAAGATGTGCTCTTTTCGGCCTTGGCGGTGATGGCCGTCGTCGTGCTGGCGGCGGTTCTCGGTCCAAAGGGGCCGAGCGGACCGGTGAACCCTGCGCAGTCAGGCGTCAACCCGCGCCCCGAGTGGCCATTCTTGTGGCTGTTCGCCTTGTTGTCGCTCAGTCCGCCGGCGGCGGAGACATTTATCATTCTTGTCTTTCCGTTGCTGTTGATCTTGGTGCTGTTCCTCGTGCCGTTTGTGTCCAATCGCGGCGAGCGGTCTCCAAGCCGGCGGCCTGTCGCCGTCTTGTCGGTGCTGGTGATTTATACGCTCTTCGGCATTTTGACGTATCAAGGGGCGACGGCGCCGTGGTCGCCGCAGATGGATGCTTGGAGCAGCGAGCCGATCGCGCCCGACACGATCAAAAACTTGATGCCGGCCGAATTGATGGGCTCGGCCGTCTTTCAAAACAAGAATTGCCGCAATTGCCATGCGCTCGACGGCCGCGGCGGCCGGCGCGGTCCCGACTTGACCACGGTGGGAACACGCCTGACCCGCGATCAATTGATCGATCAGGTCAGCAATGGCACTCCCGGCGGCGGCAACATGCCGGCCTATGGCCAACAGATGAGCCCAGCCGAGATGACGACGCTTGTTCAGTTTCTCGTGGCGCTGCGACCGCCGGGACGGCCCGCGGCGCAGCCCGCCAGCGACCCGCCCCGTTCTGGCGCGCCATGAACCTTTCGCTGTGGAATGCGCTCGGTTCATGGCCGAGCGCCCCGTGCCTGTTGGCCGGCTTGCTCGCGGCGTTGATGATTTATGCGCGCGGCTGGCGGCTCCTGCGCCGACATGATCGCGCGCGCTGGTCGCGAAACAAGCTGGGTGCATTCGCGCTAGCGCTTGGTTCGCTCTATCTGGCGCTCGCTTCGCCGATTGAAGTGTTCTCGGCGTTCTGGCTGTCGGCGCATATGCTGCAGCATCTGCTATTGATGATGGTGGCCGCGCCGCTCATCTGGTTGGCGGCCCCGCTGTTACCGATCTTGCAAGGAGTTCCGCGGCCGATTCGCACGGTTTGGCTAGCGCCGCTGTTGCGAATGAATGCGCTCCGCGCCTGGGCCTTTCAATTAAGCCGGCCGAGCGTGGCCTTGGCCCTATTCACCGCGGTGAGCTGGGTCTGGCACGCGCCGGCGCTGTACGAAGGAGCGCTCCGCTGGCCGGTGCTGCACTATCTGCAACACGGGTGCTTCTTGGCCGCGGCGCTCCTGTTTTGGTACCCGGTCGTGCAGCCTTTCCCCGCGGCCCGCCCTCAAACGCGCTGGTTCGTGCTGCCTTATTTGCTGCTGGCGGATCTGCAAAATACGATTCTGTCGGCGCTGTTCACCTTTTCCGCGCGGGTTTTTTACCCTTATTACGAGTCGATTCCTCGGCTTGGCGGCTCCTCGGCGCTGGTAGATCAGCAGCTCGCCGGGATCCTGATGTGGATCGTCGGATCGGCGGCTTTTTTACTTCCGCTCTGCCTTTATGGCTGGCAACTTCTGAATGGCCCAAACGGCGCACGCGCTCCGCGGAACGCTCGATCGACTGGGGAGCCCGCGCCGCGGCGAGCCGTCGGCCGGTGCGACCAGCGGCGGCGAAGGTTCGATCTGCTCGCGCTGCCTGGCGTTGGCCCGGTGCTTCGCTCGGCGCACACTCGATTGCTGGTCCGACTGCTGACAGGTGCTTGCGCGGCGGCGATTGTCTGCGATGGCTTTCGAGGGCCGCAGGTTGGCGCTTTAAACCTGGCCGGCGTGGCGCCGTGGATTCATTGGCGCTGGCTGCTCGTCATCGGACTCTTGATCGGCGGCAATTGGTTTTGCTATGGTTGTCCGTTCATGGTCCCGCGAGCGCTGGCGCGCCGCTTGTTCTCGGCTCGCCGCCGCTGGCCGCGCTGGCTCGCCAATAAATGGTTGGCGGTCGGGCTGCTCGTCAGCTTTTTTTGGGCCTATGAGGCTTTCTCGTTGTGGGATCGTCCGCTCTGGACGGCGTGGCTGGTGCTCCTCTATTTCACGGCGGCGCTGGTCATCGACAGCAGCTTTCGCGGCGCGTCGTTCTGCAAATACGTCTGTCCAATCGGACAATTTAATTTCGTGCAGTCGCTGTTCTCGCCCTGGGAAGTCGCCATCCGCGAGCCGCAGGTGTGTGCGAACTGTCGCACACACGACTGTCTGAGCGACGCTCGGCCCGAACCGGTGCGCGGCGCGCTCCGCGGCTGCGAACTCGAGCTTTTTCAGCCGCACAAGCAAGGGAATCTCGATTGCACGTTTTGCCTCGATTGCGCGCGGGCTTGCCCGCACGAAAATGTGGGCATCTTGCTGGCGATTCCTGGCCAAACCTTGGTCCACGACGGTTGGCGCTCCGGCATTGGCCCCTTGAGTCGCCGCGCAGATTGGGGAGCCCTGGTGATGGTCCTCTCTTGCGCCGCTTTTGCCAACGCGGCGGGCATGGTCGCGCCGGTCGCTGCCTGGGAGGAGCGAATCGCAAGCCAGTGGAATCTGCCATCGCTCCTACCGATGGTGAGCTTGTTTTCCTTGGCCGCGATGGTGGTCGCGCCGCTGGCGATCTTGGCCTGCGCGACGTGGCTCAGCCGACGCGGCGGCGCGCCATCGGCATTCGCGAGCGAGCCGGCACGGCGGACTGCCACACGCTACGCGTTCGCCTTCGCGCCGCTCGGCTGCGCGATGTGGGTGGCGCATTACTCGTTCCATTTTTTTACGAGCTACGCCGCGATCGTGCCGGCCGCCGAGCGCTTTGTCGCCTCACTGCGCGGTCCAGCCGGAGTCAGCGCGACCTGGAGTTGTCGCTGTTGTCAACCGCCCGGCGATGGGCTGATTCGCCTGGAATTGTTCATCCTCGGCGTCGGGCTGCTCGGTTCGCTCTATTTGGCCGATTGCTTCTCGCGCGCCGCGACAGACCCGAGCGACGCTGCACCGGCGGCGCGGCGGATTCGGTTGTGGCCGTGGGCGGTCGCGCTCGTTCTGCTCTATGGCTGCGGCGTTTGGATCCTGCTGCAACCAATGCAAATGCGAGGAGCGATGTAAATGAACCTCGCATTGACCAGCGGCAGGTGTGGGTTGCGCCGCGGCCAGGGCCGCCGGGCGCTGAGCTGGCTGCTGCTGCTCAGTTTGCCTTGGAGCGTTTTCGTCGCCTCGGCCGCGGCGGATGGCGGCACACTGCTGGGAAATGCCTCGCGCGGCCTTCGATCATTCGCGGTGTTTGTCGCGCCGACTCCGGTGCGCGTGGGACCGGCCGACATCAGCGTGCTCGTCCAATCGGCGGCGCACTCGGAGAAAGACCCTCCGGCCGGCGCGCCGCTCGAAATCGCCGCGTGGCCCGTGGACCACGCGGAAATGGTGATCCATACGCCTGCCACACCCGCGGGAGCGACCAACAAGCTCCTCCCGTCGGCTCGATTGGAGTTCAACGAGGCGGGCACGTGGCAGATCGAGGTCCGCCTCGACGGCCTACCGCTCGAGCCGCGTTTGACCTATGCGATCGAAGTGCTGCCCCCCTTGCCGGAAGCCGTCGTGTTCGCGCCCTGGATCGGTTGGCCCTTTTTAGCAATCGGCCTCGTTGTGCTTCATCGGCGGCGGCGACAATCGCTCGCCGCGCGCAGACGCGTCGCAGGCGTCAATTCTTCCATCCAGGCTGCAAATTAGATCTTCGGTTCCCAGCCCGGCTGATATTCGCGTCGCCAGAGCGCGGCGGCTTCCGGATCGTCTTGGATATGTCCGTTCTTGGGATCGGTTTTTAGTTCGCGGCCGACGCGATACGAGATATTTCCGAGATGGCAAAGGAGCGTCGACTTGTAGCCCTCTTCGATCGTGGCAGACGGTTTTTGATGGAGCCGGACCCCTTGCAAGAAATTGGCGAAGTGCTGCGACTCCGACGTGTTCCCCTCTTTGGCGTCGATCTGCTTGTTTTGCAGGTCGTAGATCTTGTAGCCCTTGTCCACGATCGCCAGCGTCCCTTCGGTGCCGTGAAAAGTCATTCCGAATTGATCGCCCTCCCAACCGCGCGGACTCCAACTGAGCCCTTCCCAGGTGATCATTTTGTCGCCGAAGTTGTAGGTGACGACATTCGTGTCGGGCGTTTGTTGGTCGTCGTCGTGCCGCAGTTTGCCGCCCGTCGACGTGACGCGCTGCGGAAACTCGACGTTTAAGCCCCAGCGGCAAACGTCGAGGGCGTGAATTCCATTGTTGCCCAACTCGCCGGTTCCCCAATTCCAGAACCAATGCCAATTGTAATGCAGATAATTGTCGTGATACTTGGTCGCCGGCGCCGGCCCTTGCCAGAGCGTGTAGTCGAGCCAGCTTGGCACCGCCGCCTCTTTGCCGTGACCGATCGAGGGACGATGGTTATCGTACCAACAGCGCGCATAGAGGACCTTGCCGATGGTCCCGCCGCGAACTTTTTCGATCGCCTCTTGGATCGCCGGAAAGCTGCGACGCTGCGAGCCCATTTGCACAATCCGGTCATACTTTTGCGAGGCTGCCACGAGCAGTTCGCCCTCATGCGGATTGTGGCAACAAGGCTTTTCGACATAGACGTGCTTCTTGGCCGCGCAAGCCAGAATCGCCGCCGGCGCATGCCAATGGTCGGGGGCGGCGATGACCAGCGCATCGACGGCGGGATTGTCAAGAATCTTGCGAAAATCGCCGAGCACTTCGGGCCGTTTGCCACAAGTCGATTCGACCAGATCGGCCGCTTTCACTCGAGCCCGTTCGTCGACGTCGGCGATGAATTGCACGCGGCAGTTCGGCAATTTGCAAAAGCCCTTCGAGAGATCCTTGCCGCGACCGTTGACGCCCATGACGCCAATCGTCAACGTCTCGTTCGCGCTGGGTTGGGTGTCCGCCGCCTTGGGTTCGACCGGTTCGGCCGCAGAGAGAGGACCGCCAGCGCCCAGCGCGGCGCCGGCGACAGTGAGCAGCGTGGCTCGTTCGAGAAACTGGCGCCGGTCAAGTTCGTGGTGGGTCATGGCAATTTTCGGTTCAATCGTCAGAGGATGAATGAGGAACGACGGTCCCGATTATGAGCGCGATCCGTTCGGCGGTCAAAGTTTTCGCCTCAGCTCGTCTTTGCGGAAGCACGCATGCCCGCGCCGCGAGGAAAACCCTGACGGAAAATTCGATTGGGGTAAAAACGCATCAGGCTTGGCATTCGCATGATGTCAAGGATTTTTGCACTGAATTGTTACAAAATTCTTGACCAATCCGTTGATTCAGATTACTGTATCCTGAAACAAGCAGCCAGAACGGATTGTGCTGATTTTTTCTCTTTTTCAGCAAATTCGCAAATCTCGCGAATCCTTTTTGGTTGATTGTGGTTCAAAAAGGCGACCCATTCTCTTCAACGTCTCTGGTTCCGACTCCTTCATAAGTTTCCCTTATAACTAGTCTGCACTTTTATTTCAGCGCTTTTCGAGAAATTGGCGCGCTCGTTCGAGGCAAGGCGATTGGATTCGCTAATTGTCGCGCGCGCCATTGATTTGTCCAAGCGCTTGCGCATCACGCTGGTTTCGCATTCCCACATTTAGCGTAGAGAGTCCCGCAATGGTAAAGCTTCCCGCGGTTCGGCGATTGCTCGTTTGTGGTCTGGTGCTGGCTTCGACCTTGGTTCTTTCGGCGGCCTACGCCGATACCTTGATCGGCGTCAATTTTTTGGGTCGTAATGGTGGCGCGGCGCTCGCCCCCACGGATGTCGCGGGCGTGGTGCCGCAAGCGAACTGGAATAGCCCCTCGGTTTTCGGTGAGACCACGACCGCTCAAACCTCCGGCGTCTTGAATGACATGACCGGCTCGGCTTCTTTGAGCGGGGTTACCTTGAGCGCTGTCTATAACGATGCTTGGAGCAGCGGCTCCGGCGCCGCGACGCCGAACAATAATTTGCTCAATGGCATCTTAAAGTGGGGCAATCCGGCCGGATATGCCGGTTCGCTCACTTGGAACAATGTCTCTCCCGGCGTCTACAACGTCTATGTCTATGTCGTCGAGAACGGCGGTGGTGCGCAAGGGAGTTTGACGCTCGGCGCTACCACGTACTACGTTGCGGAGTACGACGGCGGAACGCTGACAGGGCCGATCACCTTTACGCAAGCCACCAGCACCACCCCGGGCACTTATTCGCTGGGCAATTACGTCGAATTCACCAATGTATCGCCCGATGCGAATGGCCAAATTACGATCAATGGCGTGCACATCGGCGGCAGTGACGGTTTCGGCATCAGCGCCACGCAGCTTCAATTAGCGCAAGTGATTGGATCGACGTGGGCCAGCACCAGCAGCACCGACTGGGGCACGAACACCAACTGGAATCCGACCGGCGTTCCGTCGGGTACCGCCGTGACCTTCGGAAACGCGGGAACCACGGGCACGGTCGATCTCGGCAGCAGCAATCGCTCGGTCACCGGACTCACGATGTTTTCCGCGGTTTCCACGACCATTGGCAGCACCGCTGGCAATTCGCTGGTATTGGATAACGGAGCAGCGGCAGCCACAGTTGCGGCGGCCGGCACGCAAGCGATTACTTCCAAAGTCATCTTGAATTCAAACGCCTCGATCTCGCTGGGCGGCGCCAGCAACTTAACAATCAGCGGCGCAATCTCGGAAGGTTCGGCAGGTCGAATTCTGACGATGGCGAGCACCAGCGCTTCCAACGGCATACTCTATCTCACCAATGGGACGAATTCTTACACCGGCGGCACGAATATCAACGGCGGCATCTTGAATGTTGTTCCCGGCGCCCTCGGCACCGTCGGCAATATCACATTCGGCGGCGGCACGTTGCAATATGCCGCCAGCACCACGCCTGAAGATTTGAGTAGCCGCATCAAGAACAGCACGGCGGCAGTCAAGCTGGGTGTCAACGGCAACACGTTGACGATGAACAGCGCGATTGACAGCACGAACACCGCGGGCGTCAGCTTCAGCAGTGCCACCAGCGGCGGCGTCGTGAATCTGAACGCGGTCAATACCTACACCGGCGGAACGACCATCGGCACCAACACGACCGTCAACTTGGGCACCGGCGCTGCGCTCGGCGGCGGCGGGCTGACGGTCAACGGCGGCACGTTTAATACCAATGGCAACAATGTGACGGTTTCCTCGTTAAGTGGCACCGGCGGTAACATCACTGACAATGCCGCGACGAGCGGCCAATCGGTCATCAGCGTAAATGGGGGGGCAACGACCACCTACGCCGGCAACATCGGACCCGGCGCCACGCGCACCATGGGCTTGAACATTTCCGGCGGCAGCAATCAGACGATCAGCGGGACCGTCAATCTCAGTTCCAATGTGCCGGTCATTACGGGCAACAGCACGTTGAATCTGGCTGGCAACAACAACACTTTCGGGGCGGGTCCGATTGTCGTCTCCAGCGGCAATACGCTCAGCGCCGGCTCCGGCCTCAATGCGACGGGCATCAGTGCCGCGCTAGGCACCGCGCCGGTTCATCTGACCGGCGGCACACTCAATTTGAACGCAACCACAATCACCCCGCTGCATAATTCGGCTGGCCTGCAAGGTGCGTTTTTCAACGGCTGGAGCGGGAATGATGCAACTTACAAGACCTATAGCTCGCTGGCGCCCTACTTCTTGGCGCGTACTCCGGCGACGACGCAACAGTCGACGGCTTGGGGTTCGACATTTAATTCCTCCGGCGTCGGCTCAAATGGGGCCGGTTCCACGTTATTTCCTAGTGGGTTTGCGAATCAAGGGAACGCCTTTGACGCCGTCTGGGTCGGCCAGTTCTACGCCGCCACGACCGGCGTCTATACGTTTGCCACCAACAGCGACGACGGCAGCACTCTCTACATCGATCCGAATCCATCGACGAACAATTCGCCCGTTGTCGATAACTCGTTCCAACAAGGACAGACGACCAGAACAGGCTCGACGACATTGACCGCGGGATTTCATCAAATCGTCCTTACCTACGACCAAGGGGGCGGCGGCCTCGGTTTCTACGCCCAAGTCCAAGGCCCCGGCGATGCGAGCTTGCAGGATATTCCCAATGCCTTGCTTTCGTCACCGGCGGTCCCGATCGCCTATGGGACGAATGTCACCGTCGATATGGCCGATTCGACGATCAATGCCGCAAGCCTCGATTCGATCGGCACGCTCAGTTTGGCCTCAAATATCACGCTCAATGTTTCCGGCGCCTTGCGGGCAACAACCACCACCTTTATCGGCCCCAACAATACCTACAATGTGAACGTCGCTTCCGGCGGCGAGTTCATGGTCGGCAAGCTTTCAAACCCGGCTGCCGTCACCACCTTGAACAAAACGGGCACAGGGGTTCTCACGCTGGATGATACGAACGATCCGAGCTTTACGAGTTCGACGAATATCAATGTCACTGGCGGCATGCTGGCATTGGTGGGGCACGCGGGCGACGCGACCCAGAACCCGCTCGGCACGGCAACCGTGACGCTCGGCACCGGCTCGAATGTGGGTCTGGCTCTCAGCAGCAAAGCAGGTGACGTCACCTTCGACAATGTCGCCGTGACGCTGGCTGATAATGCCCTGATCACCGCTGGAACTTATGGGAACGGCGCGGACGCGTCATTGAGCCCGCTTACCGTCAATTTCAATGCCACCAATGGCGTCTCGGTGCTTGGCGGCAAGACGCTCAGTTTAAGTTCCTCCAATGGATACGTGCTGAACATGGCTGGCGTGATTAGCCAGACCGGCACGAACGGGGCGATCAATGTGACCGGCGGCACGGTCAATTTGAGCGCGGTCAATACCTATACGGGCACGACGACCGTCTCCGGCGGCACCTTGAATCTGAAAGTCGCCAACGCGGTTCATAATTCCAGCAGCGTTAACGTCGTGGCCGGCGCAAAGCTGAATGCCACGGTGGCTGGCGCACTCGCGTCGAATAACTTGATTGTATCCGGCACCGCTTCAATCAACTCTAGCGGCGCGCAAGCGATCAACAATATCACGGTCCAGTCCACCGCGCTCACGACGCAAACAGGCAATCTTCTCTTCAACCCGGGGACGGGGAACACCGCAACCATCACGGGCACGGGAACGATTGTCAACAACTCGATCATTCACGCGGTGAGCGGAACGACGAGCCTTGGCTCGCGGATTGTCACCACGACCATTCCACATGCTATTACGCCGCTCTCGACCTTGGCGGCCGTGTGGAACAAGCCGGCCGATGTCGGCGCGGCGGATTTCGGCGATGCCAACCAGTACATCACGTTTACGAATCCGAACAACTTCGCGACGCCGTCGCCCGGCCCTGGTCAACCGACGACTCTGGGCGTTGGCCAAGGTTTGAGTTACGCCGATGGCACGGCCATTAATACCGCCTCGAACAATTATTACGCCGCGGCGGGAAATGATGCCGGCGATAATCAAGGGGTTGGCTGGACCGGCACGATCACCGTCACCAGTGCCAATGCCGGCATCTATAGTTTCGGCACCACCAGCGACGACGGCAGCACGATTTATATCGATGGTCAACTTGTCGTGAACAATATGGGCTATCATGGCAACACCAGTCAGGTCGGCAGCATTAATCTAACTCCCGGCACTCACACCATCCAGATTGGCTTTTTCAATCAAGGAGGCGGCAAGAACATCGAAGCTCGCTTCGCTCAAGGCGGGACCTTGGCCACGCCCGTTGCCTTCGGCAGCCAGCAAATTCTGACCCCGACGGGTGCCGTTCCTGGCAGCCAGATTCAGGTCGATGCCGGCGCGGCGCTCAGTTTGGGCGGCTTCACGGCGGCGGCGGTGACGTTGAATGGCGGGACGAATTCCTCGGTTGCCGCCAAGCTCACGATCTCCAACAACAGCAGCGCGGTCAGCAGCGCGGCCGATACCTTGACGCTCGCCGGACCGACGACGCCTACCGCCAATCTCACGGTGGGCAACAACAACACGCTCACGCTGGGCGGCCTGAAC
>DASRSE010000162.1:0-21569 GCA_035656655.1 Pirellulales bacterium | reverse complement strand
CAGTCTGACGAGCCGCGCCATGCCGGCAGCTGGTGGGCCCGCACACGGCTACGCCGTGCTTGTCCCACCCTACGCGATTAGCCGGGTGGCTTTGATTTGTAGACCGTGGCGTGCGCTTTAATTCGTAGGGTGGCGACCAGTTCGCGTTGCGAGCGCAGGCCCACCAACACTTGGCGCGTGACTTGATTCGTAGGGTGGCGACCAGCTCGCGCGGCGAGCGCAGGCCCACCAACGCGTGGCGTGCGCAACCGGAGGCCGCAGTGCGCAGTCTGACGAGCCGCGCCATGCCGGCAGCTGATGGGCCCGCACACGGCTACGCCGTGCTTGTCCCACCCTACGCGATTAGCCGGGTGGCTTTGATTTGTAGACCGTGGCGTGCGCTTTAATTGGTAGGGTGGCGACCAGTTCGCGTTGCGAGCGCAGGCCCACCAACACTTGGCGCGGGACTTGATTGGTAGGGTGGCGACCAGTTCGCGCAGCGAGCGCAGGCCCACCAGCACTGCGGCGTGCGCAACCGGCTGCTAGCGAAATTAATCGAGCCATCTCGTTCTCATTCCGCCGCCGTCCCGATATTGGCACGCTTGCTTTCGTGCGCGCGGATCAGTGCGCGTCTAAATAATAAGCGAAATGCTGCTCGGGCGACCGGTCCCGAGATGGTAATTGCCGGGTTGCAACTAGATTTTTCGCGCGTCGGCCAACTTGGCTTTTTGCCGACCAGAATCTTTTTACACGCAGTCTAATTCGCTACCGCTTCGCGACATTTTTTTCTCATTCGTTCTATTGGCTATCGATCCTCGCCTGATCGTTGATCGACTGTCTAACGAAACAAGGCGGCGGAGTGTTTTTTACGGAGCCAATGGCCACCCCTGGCACGGCAAATGCTTTAAGCCCGCCATGGTTTTGGAATCAGGGCGAGAAACCCAACTCATTTTGTTCCATCAATGGAGGTGTCAGATGTCTCTGAGTTTGAAGCTCATCGCGCGGCGCGTCGGCGCTTGGCTGGGGGCGGGAGCCGCCGCGGCGCTGCTAGCATGCACGCCGACCTGCGCGTCGGCGGCGACGCCGGCCAATCCGACCAACCCGATCCGCATTGCCCCGAACGCGCAAGATGCGGCTGCACGCGAGGCCGCCGCCAAAGCCGCCGCGGCGCGGGCTGCGGCGCGTGACAATGCGCGTGAAAATGTGCGCGACGCCCGAGAGAATGCGCGCGATAACGCGCGCGACTCCGTTGACAAGGCGCGCGACACCCGTGTGGAAAACCGTGAAGCGCGCCGTGACGAGCGCCGCTATGAGCGTCCCGAGCGGGCAGCCGACGTCGGCTTGTGGTTCCGCCGGGCGGTCGATCGTGGTTTGACGATCGCGGATGTCGCTTCCAATGGCGCGATTAGCCGGCTGGGATTCCGCGAAGGAGACGTGATTGTCTCCGTGAACGGCCATAAAGTTGCCGGCGAACGCGAATTCCTCGGTGACTTGTTCCCCGCATCGCCGATCAACGGCCGCGTGGCCGTGGTCGTGAATCGCGGCGGCCGAGAAGAGACGATTTATGTCGAGCCGCAAGTGCTCGATCAAGAATATACGACGATTGAGAACGATCCGCTCGAGAACTTCGGGCTGACGATCGATGATCGCTATCCTGATCGAATTGTGGTTTGGAAGGTCTTGCCCCGTTCGGCTGCGTACTACGCCGGGATTCGTCCGGGCGATGTGATCCGAACGTTCCACAATAAACCGGTGACCAGCCTGAAGCAGTTCACCGATTTGGTTCGAGACACAGCGCCTGGAGAAATCCAGGTGGAAGTGAATCGCAACGATAAGACGCGGAAGCTCGACGCCGACATGCCGAAGTTTGAGGCCCGGACGCAGCGTCAAACGACGTTCCGCCAGGACCTCGATCGGCGCGACCAACCGCAACCGAAGTCGGCCGACCCGACCGCTCCGTCGCTCAAGCCGACGTTGCCGCCGACGCCGTCGACAACCCCGCTCGTGCCGCCGGCCAATCCGGCGAAACCGTTGCCGCCGACCAACCCGACGACTTCTCCAGTAATCCCGAAACTGCCGCTCAAATAATTGAGCGATCCGGATGAGATTCGTCGCCGTGTGAAGGCTCGCGAGCAATCGCGAGCCTTTTTTTCGTACGTCGGGCTTAGCGCGTCGCGGTGAGTCGAACACGGCGCAAGGACAGTGTGGATCTTTCGACAAATCTACGGATTCTTGGCGATGCCGTCAGCGGTTATGACAAGCATCGTCGCGCTGGCCGGCGGCAGTTCCAATTCGAGTGGACCTTTCACTGGATGCGATAGCGACGCGACAGGCTGCACTTCGTCGCCGGTGTCTTGATCGAAGCGATAGCCGCGCAGGTGGCCGGCCAACGCGCCGAGATTCAAGTTCAGCGTGCACGCGCCGTGCAGATTCTTGTTGATCAGCGCGATCGTGACGGCATGATCCGAACTCCGCCGCGACGCATAAATCGCCACGTCGGGGTTGGCCGACTCCGACTTCAAGAGTTGGTCGCCGAAAGCGCCGCCGCGGCCGTCGTAGCTGCGAAAGAGTTGCCAGGCGGTCTGTTGACTGCCGCTAGGCGTATACCAGATGAAGGCGAGATTGACGCCTTCGCGCGCAAAGATGCCGAATGCGTCGGCCTGGGCCAACCCTCCAGAAACATTATCCGCGCCGCCAAAATTGTATTCGCCAAGCGAGAGCTCCATTCCCGGATTGTGCTTCGCGATCCAGGCCTGCACTCGCGGAATCAAGGCGACGGGCGAGTAGTTGTCGGTGGTTTTGATCCACGATTCTTGTTCGTACTTGCGGTCCCACAGGTCGCGCGTGGAGCGCATCCGATATTCGTTGAGTTCGGCGCTCAAGCCGCGGCCCATGTAAGCGCCTTGGCCTTTCACCTGGCCTTGTGGATACCAGTGAATATCGAGCGTGTCCACGAGCGGCTTGCCATGTTCGCGCTGGTAATCGCCGCACTGCTTGATGAACCATTCGCACAGCGGCATTTTGTTGTGGGCCAGCCAATCGGATTTGGTTCGATAGCTGTCGTTGCCGGCATCCTTGGCGGAATAATACAGGTCGGTCCAACCCCAACTGCAAAAACCGGCGACTTTGGCCGTGGGGTCGGCCTTTTTAATTGCCTCGGCGTAGGCGACGGTGCGCTTCCAAAGCTCGTCATAACCAAGCGGCTCGGGAAAGACGTCGCGATGGGTGGTGTTCCAGAGCATCGGTTCGTTGTCGAGGGCCCAATACTTCACCCCCGGCTTGCCTTCGGAGCCGTCCGCCTTGCCAGCGAACTTCACCACATAGCGGACGCCGGCGCCGATGAATTCCGGCGGAGCCGGAACGGACGTGTCGCGCGGGTCGTTGCCAGTTACTTTCGCGCCGGAGGGGAGGATTCCGTTGCCGACGTCCGGATTGCCTGGCTCGTGGCTTTTTTGCGGTCCGTATTTGGCGACCGAAAAGCCGTAGCTGCTGTTGTCCTTGGCGACCCAGCCGATCATGGGGACGGTTTGATAGGTCGTCGCGCCGAACACCTGATTGCTGTCGATGTTCGTGAGATAGCCCGTTTCGCTGAGCCGGTCGAGCAATTTTCCGCGGTTCTTGAAGTACCAATCGCTGCCGGCGCTATCGACGCCTCGTTGCCAGTTGTAGCGGGTCGAAGGGTTTCCGCCCCACCGCGTGATGGGCAGATGATATTCGATCAGTTTTTCGCGCGGCAAACTGCAGACGCCGTAGATGTTGTCGCTAATGGTCCGAACCGCCTCGTCGGCCGCGATGCTCGCTTGGGCGGAGAAGGGCGCGCCGGCTTTGAAGCGCGGCGGCTCGACTTTTTCCACTGCGAAGCCAATCCGATCGATCAAGAAGGTCAGCTCGCTGCTGCTGGTGTTGGAAAAGTCGATTTGCCACAAATGGCTCAGACTAAGATCCTTGTTGAGGGTGAAACGATTCAAGGGGAGCACGACGCGCCGCCACTTGTCGTCGATCTGATCGAGGCCGCCATCGGCCACGACGCTCACCATGTTCGAGGCCGCTTCGCCTGCCTTCCGCTTCAGATTGTCCATCAGATTGATCGACAAATCGGCATTTTTCACTTTGCTTACCTGCTTGATGTAGAAGGTCAGCGCCGTGTACTTGCTCACGTCGTCGCAGGCGTCGGCCGGATACCAGCCTTTCCAATTCAGGCCGCCGCCGCGATAGCCGTCGCCGTCCATATGCAGCAACAAGGCCGCGCCCTTGCCCTCGTAACCGGCCTGCCGCTCTTCTTTGAATTCTCCTTTGGGCCCAAACTTCGACCAGGTCTGCCCGGTTGGATGATCGCCGGACCAAACAATTAGATCGGCCGGTTTGTCTTGGAGCTTGCCGCGATGGCGCAGCCCCTGCTCGCTATAAGAACTGGCGTACATGGTGCCGGTCTTGGGGTTGACCGTGTAGTGTGCGCCGGCGATTTTCAGCGACGAACTGACCGGCAACCACGTCTTCAGATCGTCGGTCGACGTATACAAACCGTTCTCACAAACGAGCCACGCAGCGCCTTTCAGGCCGAAGGCGAGCGTCCATGGCTGCGGCGGGGTGGACAAGAGTTGCCAGCTCGCCCCTTGGTCCGCGCTGGTGCTGATCCCCTTGTTGCTCAAGTAGTAATACTTGCCTTCGCGCACTTGAAAGCCTGACCGCGGCTTGGGGCCGGGCGCATCGAGGAGGAGTTTAAAACTCTTGCCCCCGTCAACCGTGCGATAGACAGCGGAAGTTCCGCCTCCCCAATCGCCGCCGGTTCCCAGCAACCATGTCTTCGCGTCAACGAGGTATTGAAACGAGCCGAAGGCAGGGTTTTCACTCAGTTCGATTTTTTCCCAGCTGGGCTTGCCGGTCGCTTTTGGGCCGGCATTGTGGCTGACGAGAAAGCCGTTGTGGGTTTCGTGTTTGCTGGTGATGATCGTATTGCGATCGGGATCGGAGAAATCGACCGCGAGATAGTCGACATGTCCTGGCCCGAGCGGCTTCCAGGTGGCGCCTCCGTCGTCGGTCATGAACGGCGCGCCGCCGCCGTACATCGATGAGACATACAGACGGCGATCGTTCTTCGGATCGAGCACGACCTGTTCGACCATTCCGGTGGCCCGGGCCTCGGCCTTTTGCGTGAGCAGCGTCCATTTGACGCCATCATCGGTGGACAGATAAATGTCCCCCTTGTTGCAGAAGGCATAAACGGCGCCCGTATTGGGATGCACCCAAATCAGCTCGCAGGTTTTCACCTGGGGAGCAATTTCCATCCGGTCCCAAGCGACGCCGCCGGCGAAGCTGTCGGCGGTTCCCTTTTTCAGGGGCGCATCCGCCGACCACCCGGTTGAGACGAGGGCGGCGCAAAGTGCGCCGAGCGATAGCAAGCATGCTGCCGCCGCTCGAAAGCGCCGCGATGCGAAATGCCATGAACTTGATGCGCGCGAACGAGAAAGCACGGCGCTAGTGCGATCGAACATGTGAGGTAGCCTTTTCGGTGGGATCGAGGTGGGAACGGCCGCGGCCGTCTTCTGCTGCGGCGGAAAGGCTGATAATAACATGCGGCAAATCGAGAATCCAATAAGTTTCCGCCCACGAAAAATGCGACCTTCGGTTTTGAGAAACTCGTTCTCCAGAGGCAAGACCGCAAGGATTCTGGCGATCGTAGCGCATGCCGACGCAAACCATTTGGCCGATTTGCGCGAATGCGGCCGCCGGTTGCTAGGCTATTTGAACGGCGTCGAGTAAGATGGACCGCAACCATGCCGCGAGCTGTCACTCGCGCGCACTCAGATTTCCTCGATGGACTTGGCGACGACGATATGCGAAGCGACCTTGGCGAGTTGTTCAGCCGTTTAAATCGCTTGACCTCCTCTTGGAGCCTGTGGCACCAAGATTGCCTCTGGAACCTGGAGGTGACCAAGTTACGCCAAGGCCAGGCGCACCAGCAGACTTTCCGGGCATCGGCGTTGCAACAAGGAGACGCCGCCGCGATGCGGCATGTGCTGGAGGTCGGCGCCGATTGGCAGCCTGACGAGGCGCAAATGGAAGCGGCGGCCGACCGCTGCTCGCCCGATGAAGTTCACGCGCATCGGTAGGTTCGCGCGCGAAGCCGTGGCGCTGGCCGATTGCTCTTTCGCGGGCCGGGAACTCCATTGTCCCGCGCTTGGCGCGAATCTGACGCATTCCCGCGCGCAGAAATCTTACTCGCGCGAAGCTTCGCCACGCGGCATGTCCTTGCGCAGTACGCCCGCCAGGACTCGAACCTGGAACCTGGGGATTATGAGTCCCTCGCTCTAACCGATTGAGCTACGGGCGCGGGAAGGGAAAGTATAAAGGCGAAAAGTCGAACGAGAAATGCTAAAAGCGAAGCGAAATGCTGAAAGCGAAGCGAAATGGCGGCCGACGCGAAGCATGCAAATCAGGCGGCTCAGGCCGGAGAATTGGCCTTTTTTTGCTTTCGCCTGGCGCGGTTTTGCATTCGCCATGTAAACGACGCAGCCCGCCGCGCGAAGCCGTGTTCAGGATGGCACGGTCAAACGCGCGGCGGGCTGACGGATCGTTTCAGGCGGGGAGCCGCAGCTCGACCGCGCTTACTCGCCTGGTCCCGGTGTCACCAACGGTTCAGGCGTAAACCCTTCGTTGATCATCTGCGCGCCCGACATGATCGGACCTTGCGAGATGATCGTTCCCCCGCCCCCGCCGCACGACGAGCAGCCGCTTGGTTGGCCGCACGACGAACATCCGGAAGCACAAGGAGAAGCACACGGCGGCGCACAAGTGGAGCACGGCGCGCCCACTTGCGGGGCGCATAGAACGGGTCGAGCCACGCCACGCGCAAACGGATTATGAATTCCGCAGCTCGGCGCACAGCTACAACCGCTCATGCCGGCCGTCATCAAGGCGACAGCCGCCAAAGTCAACAAACTCTTCATAACGGTCTCCCTTAGAACGAGGTTCGTTCGCTGGCGAGACTGTGGGTGTCCTGAACTCTACCCCACGTTTCTACGTGGAGCAAATCGCACGCGTTTATTTTTTTATTCACCCGTTCGCTTTATCCAACTCACGCATTCGGAAGATGTGCTACATTTGAACAGCCCGCCGTGGGCTGCGGAATGTCGAGCAATGGAATGCGCTGGATTCTTCCGAATGTATCGCATAACGCAGGTGGCTTCCCATGCGCGCTCTGTCTCGCGCTTCGTCCTCCGCTCGCATTCCTTCGCCGACCGCCGGACGCCCGTCCGGCTGCGACCGCCGCGTTTCGCGCCGTTCGTTCGCGGTATCGTCCGCTTGGTTGATCTCGACGTGCAGTTTGGCCGCGGCCTTGGCCTTGTCGCCAGCGGCCGAACCGCAAGCCCAAGCCGAAGGCCCTTGCTGTTGCGCGGCGGCGACTGCCCCGCGCCCGCAAGATCGGCTATGGTTAATCAGCACCCGCGAGGCGGGCTGCCCGAATCCGGCGGCGATCGTGCCGCAGCCCAATTTGCCGGTCCTCCGCTATGCCCAAGACCGCTGGGTCGCCAGCGATCTGACGGCGTTTTTTGCCGACGACGATGGCCAAACGAGGACGGTGTTCTACGTTCACGGCAATCAAACGACGGCGAGCGAAGCGCAAGACTATGGTTTAACCCTTTATCGCGCGCTGATTGGCAGCAGCGCCGAACCGCGGCCGATCCGGTTCGTCATTTGGTCTTGGCCGAGTGATCGGGTGCAAGGCTCGATTCTAGAAGATGTGCGCGTGAAAGCGCCGCGGTCTGACACGACCGGCTACTTTCTGGCCACGGTCCTCGAGCGCTTGCAGCCGAATTCGCCCCTGACGTTGATCGGGTTCAGCTACGGCGCCCGGGCGATCACTGGAGCGCTGCAACTAACTGCCGGCGGCACGGTCGCCGGCCGGGTGTTGGTGGATAAATCGGCCCATGCTCCGGCCAGCCTCGTTCTGATGGCGGCCGCTGAAGACGACGATTGGCTTCTGCCAGGCCGCCGAAACGGCTTGGCGTTGTCGCAGGCCGACCGGCTGCTCAATGTCTACAATGGGTGCGACAAGGCGTTGAAGCGGTATCACTTTTTGTATGGCCGCCGCTGCTGCAACGAGGCCCTCGGCTACGTGGGGCTCGCAACCGGGGCACTCGCGGCAAACCAACGGTCCAAAGTCGAGCAGCTCGATGCTTGCTGCCTAGTCGGCTCGGAGCACAACTCGCTGAACTACTTCCATTCGCCGGCGATTATGGGCCGCGCCCAGCCCTACGTCTTTCCGAAGTAGTTTTTGAGCCCTAATCCGTCGTTAGCGCCGGACTTCTGGTCCAAGGCCGTGAATCGGCCCTTCTTTAGCACGTAAGTCATTGCTGATATTGCCTTTGCGAAGCTAACAGCTCCGCAGGGCTCTCAAGCTAGCGACTTCCGTCAGGCCTTTTTGACTTCGCATTCGCGCGGAGGCAGCCGGTTGTCTGCAAACAGGACCTAGGCCGCCTCGGTTGCCGCAGCTTCGCAGATTGACTCGCCGGCGGACACGGGCTGGTTGGGCGATGGAATCAGGCAAGTCCGAGGAAACCAGCCTAAAACAGGCCCGTTAACCCCAATTTGCGATCGCAGGAGAGAATTTTCAAGTGTGGCTGTAACAATTCGGCCGCCGGGCCGCTTTGCAGGGTAGAAGCCCAACAACAACAGCCCTCAACACCTCTCCAGCAAGGAATCCTGCAATGTCCCGTTTCATCAAGAAATTCTTGGTCGTCGCCGTGAGTGCCAGCTTGACCGCCACGGCCGCTTCGGCTTGGGCTTGCAATGGCTATGCCCCGTTTCCTGTCCAGCACAAAGTGATTCATGTGGTTTTGCCGGCTCGGGTGATCCAAGCCCCGCCGATGCCGAACGCGCCGATGGTGGAAATGATCAACGGTCGTCCCACGGTCGTGAATGGCTCGATGATGATGGGCCCGAACGGCCCGGTCATGGTGAGCAATCACACCAATAACGTGGTCGTGAACGGCCGCAAAGTGATCGCCGGCAACTCGCCGTACATCGCCGGTGGCGTGCAGGCTCCGAACTACGGCTCGCAGACCTCGTACAACGCTCCGCAATATCAATCGAATGGCCAAGGTCAGCCGATGCCGCAAGGCTACAACGGCCAGCAAGCCCCGACCCAAGGCTACGCTCAACAAGCCCCGACCCAAGGCTACAACGGCCAACCGCAACAGACGCAGACCCAAGGCTACGCTCAACAAGGCCCGAGCCAAGGTTACAATGGCCAGCCGCAACAAGGCTACAATGGCCAGCAACAAGGCCCCAGCCAAGGCTACAATGGCCAATCGCAACAAGGTTACAACGGTCAGCCGCAACAAGGCCCGAGCCAAGGCTACAACGCTCAGCAAGGCCAAACGCTGCCGGGCATGTCGAACGAACCGGCGAACCTGAACGCGAATCCGGGTTCCAACGGTGCTCCGCAAAACCTCGGTAACAACGGGGGTCAGCAGTACAACCAGACGGTGGCCAAGCCGATCAGCAACGGTCAGAACATTCCGACGAACGGCAACTTCGCTCCGCAGAACGGTCCGCAAAACAACGCTCCGCAAAATAATGGCCCGCAGAACAACGGTCCAGTGAACCTCGGAGCCCAATCGAACGGTTCGTTCAACGGTGCCCAGAATGCGGCGATTCAAGCGGTGAGTGCCTCGGACCCGAACACGGCCAACGTGCCTGCGGAAGACAACTCGGCCGCCGGCCAGTACACCGCGACGATTTCGCAAAACGCCAGCGTGGTGCTGAACCTGCAAGCGGACGGGACCTTCAACTGGAGTGCCTCGAACAACGGCAAGTCGAGTTCGTTCGCCGGCAACTACACGATCGACAACGGGACGCTCAGCCTGATGCGGACCAACGACAACCAAAAGCTGGAAGGAGCTTTCACCCCGGCTCAGAACGGTTTCAACTTCAAGCCGAGGGATGCGAAGGACGCCGGTTTGAACTTCGTCCGCGGCTAAGCCCGAACGATTGGAACGGCCGCCAGAGTGCCCGCCGAATAATCGGAAAAGTGACGCGGAAGTTGGCTGGAATCCTCCTGCGTCGTCGCCCGCCGCCCGAGCGAGTTCAAACTTGCTCGGGCGGCGTTGTTGTTGCGCGGCGGACTGCCGCGGCGATTTGCCCCCTGGCCGCCCGCGGCGGCTGCTTGGCTCCAGGCGCCTTGTCGCAGCCGTCAGGGCCGTACCTCACGGGCGTCTTCCGGAAGGCGACTTTGCTCACCGCGATTTTGAAGCCGCTGGTTACGGTCCTTGGTACTTGCTCGGAATCAGCTCGCCGCCATTGCGTGTGGAGAACGCCCGCCAGACGCCGAGATCGATCTCGTTGGAAATGGTCCGCACCGAAGCATCCATCATCACGCAGTTCACGACTCCGGCGTGATAGCTCCGCGCGGTCAGGGCCCCCCAGTTGCTAATCGTCGAACTCGTCCCTTCGCGCTGGTTCACCCAATCGATGTCGTACGTCGTGCCGCTGCTCGGATCGGTGAACGGAACCGCCGCGTTGGGCGGAAAAGTCGTGGTGAAACCCGAATGATTTGAGCGGCCATCGGCCCATTCGGTGTGTCCGCTGGAGGCGTTGAACGTGCCTGCCAGGCTGGTCACGTCCGCCGCCGTCTTGGGTAGCGCCAAGGGACCCGCCAATCCGCCGCTGGAGACGTTCGGCTGCCACGCTTTCACTTCGGCCGCGCAGAGCGTGAAGCTCATGCCATCGCGAAACTCCGTCGTTCGCACTCGGCTGTTCGGATAGAATGCCCCGGGCCCCCCTTCCCCCGTCGCTGGGTTGTAAATGAACCAAGTTCCGAGATTCACCGCATAGTTGTTGGGATAATCGCCCGGCGCCCCGGTCGAGTCGAGCTTGGCCTCGTCGCGCACCTCCGAAGGGCAAAGATAGGTGGGGATTCGCAGGGCGTTGATCTTGATGGTGGAACCGTCCGCGGCGGTCACGATCGGGGCGTTTTGATAGCCCTGGTCGAAGCTCAGATGCGAATAAATGCCCCCTTGATCCAGATGGGGAAGCAGCAACGCCCAGACCGACCAGCCGTTTACGCGGCCGTTCGACTCGACCGGCGTCGGTTTCCAACTGGGGGGATAGAAGCCGTGGGCCCCCTCGTAATTCGCCATGGCCAAGCCGATTTGATGGAGATTGTTGGCGCACGAGGTCCGGCGAGCGGCCTCGCGGACCTGCTGGACGGCGGGCAAGATGAGCGCGGCCAACACGCTGATGATGATCATCACGACCATGATTTCGATGAGGGTAAAGGCGTGGCGTGGCAAAACGTGGCGAAAATTCATGAGAACCTCCTTGATTGAGTGGCACAAAAACGAGATTACGGAAAATTTAGATATTGAGACTCATTATCTTATGATATTGAGAATCAGTATCAACATATGAATAGCCTAGTGTATCCCTCGACCCTGTCAAGCCGCGATCGTGATCGATCCCGAGATTTTCGATCCTGAAAAGCAATTTCGCTCGCTCGGAATGCGAAGTCGCCGTCGGCGAGTCGGACCCCGCGCTGGTACGACTCCTCCGCTATCGAGATTGCGCATGGCGCTGCTGCGACGCTCTGCGCGAATGGACCAATGCCAAAGCGATCGCGCGCGGCCAAGCAGTTTCCTGGGCCACGGTTGTTTTCACTCCGCTGCTGGAAAGTCGATTTTCAGCCGGTTATGATCGGGGGCACGCTGACGCGCCCGACGCGTCCGATCCCTGCCCGATTTTTCCCTCCCCACAATCTCAAGGATTCTTGCCATGACCAGTTCGCTTCCTCGATTGCGCTTCGCGCTGGCGCTAATGGCGCTCGGGGCTTTTACGAGCCTTGCCGCCGCGAAAGATGTTTGGACCGACGCCAAAGACCCGACGCTCGGCGCCGATTTTCACTTGCAAGGCGAGTACACCGGCGACAAAATCGGCGCGCAAGTAATCGCGCTGGGCAACAAAGCGTTGCAAGTGGTCGTGCTGCCGGGCGGACTGCCGGGCGCGGGTTGGGACGGCGAGCACAAATGTCTGGTGGAGGGAACGATCGACGGCGAGAAGGCGACCCTCTCTCCGGCCAAGGGCAAGAAAAACTATCTCGCGCAGTCGCCCGCCGAATTCTCGGCCACCTCAAAGAATCCGCCCGCCGGCCAAAAAGACTACAGCGGCACGATTTCCGGTGGCACGCTGACCTTGAAAGGGGACGATGGCAAGACGATCTCGTTGAAGCGCGTGACGCGCGAAAGTCCCACCGCGAAAGAAAAACCGCCGGCCGGCGCGCTGGTCCTCTTCGACGGTTCGAATACGAGCGAGTGGACCGGCGGCAAGATCGACCCCGAAACGAAGAGCTTGCTCAACGAAGGGCACGACATTCTGACGAAGAAAAAGTTCCTGAACTACACGGCGCATTGCGAGTTCTTGCTGCCGTATCGTCCGGACGCGCGCGGGCAAGGGCGCGGCAACAGCGGTTTCTATCAGGTCGATTTGTACGAGATCCAGATTCTCGATTCGTTTGGCCTTGATGGCAAGGACAACGAGTGCGGCGGCGTCTACACGAAGTTGGCTCCCAAAGTGAACATGTGCTTGCCCCCGTTGGAATGGCAAACCTACGATGTTGATTTCACCAGCGCCGTTCGTGACGACAAGGGCAAGAAGACCGCCGACGCGCGGATCACGCTGAAGCACAATGGCGTTTTGATTCACGACAATGCCAAGATCAGCGGAATCACCGGCGGCAGCCGCAATGAGCCCGAGGGAACGCCCGGCCCGCTCAAGCTGCAAGGGCATGGCAATCCGCTGCAATTTCGCAACATCTGGATTGTCGAAAAGAAATAACCAGGAGCCGGATCAAGGAGGGGCCGAGTTGCGCGGCGGAGCGCAACACGGCCCGCTCCCGATCTCCTCTGGTTTTCTTGGCGATGACTCATTCGCAAGGTTTTTTGGCCGCTATGATTTTGTATTGCATTCGGCACGGTGAGAGCGCCTACAATGCCGAAGGGCGCATTCAAGGCCAGATCGACATCCCCCTCTCGGAATTAGGCCGCCGCCAAGGAGCGGCGCTGGCCACGGTCTTGGCCGGGTTGCCGATTCAGGCGGTCTACTGCAGCCCCTTGCTGCGCGCGCGAGAAACGGCCGCGCCGCTGGCCGAGGCGCTGCGGCTGAAAATTGCTTGTGATGACCGCCTGAAAGAAGTCCACGCGGGCGTCTTTCAAGGGCTGCGCTGGCCCGAGGTCATGGCAAAATATCCTGGCGAGGCGCAGCGCTGGAAAGCTTACGAGCCGGACTTTATCATTCCGGGCGGAGAATCGCGCCAGCAACTGCTCGAGCGTGGCACGGCCTTCTTTCACGCCTTGCGGGCGGAGGGGCACCGGCAAGTCGTCATCGTGTCGCACGGCGGTCTGCTCTCGGCAGCGTTAAAGGGCTTGCTGCAAATTCCGGCGGCCTTGCAACCCTTTCGCTTTTACAATGCGGCGATCAGCAAATTCGATTGGAACGGCCAACTCAAGATCCTCGCGATCAATCAGACCGACCACCTGAGGGCCGCCGGCCTCGATCAAGAAACCCGCACCGGCGATCTGTAGCCGCCGCGCTCGTTTCAACAACCGGCCTGCCGATCGGCTTAAGGCTTGCAGATCGGCCTCCGCTTCGTCATTCCCGCGGAGGCGGGAATCCAGTTTCGCGACGCGTGGCATGTCGGATGAGTCGGCTCCGCTTCGTCATTCCCGCGCAGGCGGGAATCCAGCGGCCTCGGGAAACGGGCGACATTAGGAAATGGGCCGCGTCTGCGAATGTTCTGCGCCGCCCGTCGCGCCGGCGGGAAACGAGCCTTGTTGGCGCGACCCGAATCAGCCAAATCTAACATTGGATGCCCGCCTGCGCGGGAATGACGGTAAGTCGCCTCTGCAGGAATGACCGAACGTCGCCTGCGCGGGAATGACGGATAAGTCGCCTCCGCGGGAATGACGAACTGGCAGGTGGCAATTCATGGCGAAGATCGGCCGGGCCGCGGCATTTTCCGCCAAATCGGTGTTTCTCCGCGGGCTTGCTTGCCGCTGGATATTCCCAGCGTTTATACTAGGTGCACCTGCCTTGGATGCCCCCCTCGGAGCCCACCGATGAAATTGGCCCGTCTCTTCTCACTGCTAATGGTCGGTGCGCTGCTCGCGGCAGTTGCCCGCGCCGAGGACAAGCCGGCCGACGGCGCGAAGGAGAAAAAGATCCCGGACCAGGTGAGCTACTTTCACGACATTCGGCCCCTCTTTCAAGATCAGTGCCAAGGCTGCCACCAACCGGCCAAGGCGGGCGGAAAGTTCGTCATGGTGAACTACGCCGGCTTGCTCAAGTCAGGCGACAGCGAGCAGCCCGGAGTTGTACCCGGCAAGCCGGACGAAAGTCTGCTGCTTTCGCAGATCACGCCGAAGCAAGGCAAGGCGGAGATGCCGAAGGAAAAGCCCCCGCTGGTCGAATATCAAATCGCGCTGATTAAAAAATGGATCGAGCAAGGGGCGAAAGACGATAGCCCGGCCGATACGGGCCCGGTCGTTGATGCGGCCCATCCGCCGGTTTACACCGCTCCCCCGGTCCTCACGGCGATCGCCTTTTCCAAGAATGGCCGCTGGATGGCGGTCTCCGGTTATCACGAAACGGTCCTCTATAACGGAGACGGCTCCGAGTTGATCGGCCGCTTGGTCGGGGTCAGCGAGCGCATCGAATCGCTCGCGTTTTCGCCGGACAGCTCGCGGTTGGCGGTCGCCGGCGGTTTGCCAGGCCGGATGGGCGAAATCCAAGTCTGGGATCCGCTCGATAAAAAGCTCACGCTTTCCGTGCCGGTCACGTATGACACGGTCTACGGAGTGAGTTGGTCGCATGATGGCTCGAAGCTTGCTTTTGGCTGCTCCGATAATTCGGTGCGCGCGATCGACTCGAAAACCGGCGAACAGGTTTTGTTTCAAGGCGCCCATACCGATTGGGTTCACGATACGGTCTTTTCCAAGGACTCGACCCACCTCATCACGGTCAGCCGCGATATGTCGATGAAGCTGATCGAGGTCGCCACGCAACGGTTTGTCGACAATGTGACGAGCATTACGCCCGGCGTCCTCAAAGGAGGGCTGGCGTCGATTGATCTGCGGCCCGGCCAAGATGAAGTTGTCACCGGCGGCTCGGACGGCACCCCCAAAATGTTCAAGATCTACCGAACGCAAGCGCGGCAGATCGGCGATGATGCCAATCTGCTGAAGAAGTTCGACGCGGTGCCGGGGCGGATTTTTGCCACCCGTTTCAACAGTCTGGGCACCGAGATCGTCGTCGGCAGCAGCCACGATCGCCAAGGCGACGTGCGGGTGTACAATGTCGCCGATGGCAAGCTGATTTCAAAAATCTCCGAGTCCATCGGCCCGATTTATGCCGCGGCTTTCACCGCCGATGGCAAGCTGGTCGCCGCCGGCGGATTCGATGGCCAAATCATCTTGATGGAAAGTGCGACCGGCAAGGTCCTGAAGCAATTTCCGCCTGTCCCGCTCGCGCCCGCTCAGCCGGCGGCGGAGTCCAAGGCGGCGGTGATTCCATAGTGGTCGTTCGTCAGTTGTCCTCGTTAGTGATCCTCCTTTGTCGGTGCTGGTTCTTGGCTGGAAGATCGAGAGTCTCCGTTTGTTGTCCGTTGCAAGTTTCTTAAGCCTATTGGGACGAATCTCCGTGTCGCGGCGGTCGTCCCTCGGCAGTTTTCCACTTGGCTCCTTAACCGTCTGCAATCGCTATGAAACGTACTCTGAAACTGAGCTGTTTTGGCATCGCGATGCTGTTGTTGGCCCAGCGCGTTCCGGCCGTCGAACCGCCGGCGCCCGCCGCCACCGCGGAGGGGGTGGAATCGTTGCCGCCAGGGACGAAGCTCTTGTCGATCGAGGCGCGGCCGAGATCGATCGACTTTCAGCAGCCCTTTCAATACGCGCAGTTGCTGTTGACCGGCAAGCTGTCGAGCGGCGACGCCGTTGACGTGACGCGGATGGCCAAGCTTGCCACGCCCGCCGACTTTCTCTCGATTTCGGACAGCCGGTTGATCCGACCGCTGCACGATGGCGAAGCGACTTTGACTTTTGAATTGGCAGGCCAATCGGTCACGGTTCCGGTGAAGGCCCATGGTTTGAAGTCGGAATATCAGGTTAGCTTTTGCCGCGACTGCATGCCGCTGATGTCCAAGCTGGGCTGCAACGCCGGCACCTGCCACGGTTCCGCCAAAGGCAAGAACGGGTTCAAGCTCTCGCTTCGCGGCTACGATCCGGTTTTTGATTACACGGCATTGACCGACGATCTCGCGGCGCGGCGGTTCAATCGGGCTTCGCCCGAGCATAGCCTGATGCTGATGAAACTGTGCGGCATGGTGCCGCACGTCGGCGGCGTCCTGAGCAAGCCAGGCGAGCCGAGCTATGAGCTGATCAAAAAGTGGATCGAGCAAGGGGTTCGGTTCGACGCCGGCGCGCCCAAGGTCGCGAAGATCGAAGTCCTGCCTGCGAATCCGATCATTCCGTTGCCGAAAATGAAACAGCAAATCTCGGTGCAAGCCACCTACACCGACGGTTCGGTGCGAGACGTGACGGCGGAGGCGTTTGTCGAAGGGGGAAACATCGAGGTCTTGGAGGCGAATAAATCGGGCCTTGTCACGGCGCTGCGGCGCGGCGAATCGGCCGTTCTGGTCCGGTTCGAGGGCAACTATGCCGCCACCACGATTACCTGCATGGGCGATCGCGCTGATTTCGTCTGGAAGGACCAGCCGGTCAATAACTACATCGACGAGTTGGTCAACGCCAAGCTGCAACGGGTGAAAACTTCGGCGAGCGGGCTCTGCTCGGATACCGAATTCTTGCGCCGCATCCATCTCGACCTGACCGGTCTGCCGCCGACGCCGGCCGAAGTGCGGGCGTTTCTCGCCGACACGCGCGACACGAACACCAAGCGCAACGAAATCATCGATCGGCTCCTGGGCAGCGGCGACTATGTCGAGCATTGGGCCAACAAATGGGCCGACTTGCTCCAGGTCAACAGCAAGTTTCTCGGCGATCAAGGGGCTTGGGCGTTTCGCAATTGGATCAAGCAAGCGGTCGCGTCAAACATGCCGTACGATCAATTCGTCTATCAGATTTTGACGGCGAAGGGGTCGAATCTGGAGAATCCGCCGGCTGCTTATTTCAAGGTGCTGCGGACGCCGGATGACGTGATGGAAAACACGACGCAGTTGTTTTTGGCGGTGCGGTTTAACTGCAACAAGTGCCACGACCATCCGTTCGAGCGGTGGACGCAAAATCAACATGGCGAGTTGGCGGCTTACTTTGCCAAGATCGGCCGCAAGGAAGATCCGCGCCACGCCGGACAAAAGATCGGCGGCTCGGCCGTGGAAGGGGCGACGGCGCTGGTCGAGGACATCTACGACACCAACAGCGGCGAAGTCAAGCATCCGAACACCGGCGCCGTGATGCAGCCCAAATTTCCTTATCCGCTGGCGGACCCGGTCGCGGCCGACGGTTCGCTCCGCGAGCAACTCGCCCGCTGGATCACCTCGCCTGAAAACGACTATTTCGCGAAGAGTTATGTCAATCGGCTGTGGAGCTATCTGCTCGGCGTCGGCTTGATCGAACCGGTGGACGACATTCGCGCGGGCAATCCGCCCACGAATCCTGAACTATTGAACCGGCTGACGCGCGACTTCATCGCCAGCAAGTTCAATGCTCAAGAGATGCTGCGGTTGATTTGCAAGTCGCGCACCTATCAGCGCTCAATCGCGACCGATAAATGGAACGTCGATGACACCGTCAATTACTCGCATGCCACGGCTCGTCGGCTGTCGGCCGAAGTGCTGTACGACACGATTTACAACGTCACCGGCGCGACGCGCAATTTGCCGAACATGCCCGCCGGCGCGCGGGCCGAGGAAGAGCGCGATCCGGCGATTCGCTTGGACGACGGCTTCTTGGAGTTGTCGGGCCGGCCGGCTCGCGAAAGCGCTTGCGAATGCGAACGCTCCAGCGGCGTCATGCTAGGGATGGTGCTCAATTTGATCAATGGCCCCACGATGGCCAACGCGATCAATCAGCCCAACAATGCAATTCAAAAACTGGTCGAAAGTGAAAAGGACGATTCCAAATTGGTTGAAGCGATCTTCTTGCGCGTGCTCAACCGATTCCCCACCGAAAAAGAAGTGCAGGCGGGGGTCGCCACGTTGCAAGCCAAGGACGACGGCTTGCCCCAAGCCCAAGCGGCTTTAGCCGAATATGAAAAGACGCTAGCCCCCAAACAAGCCGAATGGGAGCAACATGCCGGCGCGACCTCTTGGACGCCGTTGATCCTGAGCGAAGCAAAATCAACCGCCGGGGCGACGTTTGCCAAAGAGGCGGATCAATCGATCCTGGTCACCGGCAAGCCGGCCCATGATACGTACACTCTCACCTTGCCGACGGAGCTGACCGGCATCACGGGCCTGCGTTTGGAAGCGCTGGCGGACGATCGGCTGCCTGGCAAAGGGCCAGGGCGCGCACCCAACGGCAACTTCGTCGTCAACGAAATCCGCCTCAGCGTGGCCTCCAAAAGCGATCCGCAAAAAACGCAAAAGGGCGAATGGGCGCAGGCCACCGCGGATTTCAGCCAAGAAAGTTGGGCGGTCGCTGGCGCGATCGACGGAAATCCCGCCACGGGTTGGGCCGTCTCGCCGCACTTTGGCGTGAATCACACGGCGATTTTTGAATTGAAGCAACCGGTCGGTTTCGCCGGCGGTTCGATTGTGACCATTGAAATCGAGCACAAGTTTTCCGACGGACAGCACGAATTAGGCAAGTTCCGTCTCTCGGTCTCGAACTCCCATCGGCCGCTGGGGATGTCGGGTCCGCCCGAAAACATCGCCAAGCTGCTGGCGATTCCGGAGCCGCAGCGCAGCGCGCCGCAGCGCGCCGAGCTGACGAACTATTTCCGCCAACTCGACGGCCAATACATGAAGCTTGAACAGGACGTCAAGAAGTTTCAATCCGCGCAGGTCAACTCGCGCCTGCTCGGCGCGCAAGACTTGACGTGGGTGCTGCTCAACACGCCCGCGTTTCTGTTCAATCGTTAACGCGAGAAGTTTGCGCTTGACTATGGATCGATGGCCGTGAGGCGTTCGCTAAATTTTCGTGTGCTTCCGGAACCACCGCGGCGCCGCACAGGTTGTCGCCGGCGATGCCCGTCGCGAGCACATCGACCAGTTGGCGACGCTGAAAGCCGTGGTCGCGGAACTGCACGAACGCGAACCGGCACGAGGTTCCTCCGGCCAGATCAGGCTGGTGAGGGAACGTCCCTTCCACCAGCACGCGCAGCCGGCGGCCGATCAAACGGGTGTGATATTCGCGGCGGAGCACTGCGTCCAACTCCTTCAGCCGCTCGGCCCGCTCTCCCTTTTCGCCTTCGGCGATTTGTCCCGGCATCTCGGCCGCCGGAGTTCCGCGACGCGCGCTGAACGGAAAAACGTGGATCTTGGAAAATGGGACCTCGCGCGCGACCGCGCACGTTTCCATGAATTCGGCCTCGGTCTCGCCGGGAAAGCCGACAATGATGTCGGTCGTGATGGCGGGCAACTCGACCGATTCTTGAAACAGCCGGCACCGATCGACAAACCGCCGCGCTCCCCAGCGCCGCCGCATGCGCCGCAAGACTGAATCCGATCCGCTTTGCAAGGAGATATGCAGATGCGGGCAGATGCGTTCGGGATGCGCCGCCATGACCGCGATCAACTCGCGCGTGACTTCGGTCGCTTCGATGCTTGACAGCCGCACGCGAAAATCGCCCTCCAGTCCTGCGATTCGTGCTAACAAACTCGACAGCCGGAGCCAGTCCGCTTTCGGCTTCCCTTGATTTTGCTCGATGCCATAGTGGCCCAGGTGGATGCCGGTTAGCACGATCTCATGAAAGCCGTGCGCCACCAGCCGCTCAATTTCATCCAGAATGTGGTCGGGCGGACGACTGACAAGATGGGGCCGGACCTGGGGAATAATGCAGAACGAACAGTGCAGCATGCACCCGTCTTGCACTTTGACATAGGCTCGTTGCCGGCCGTCAAACCGTGACAGACCTTGCGGAACCTCGACGACGCCGAGCCGGCTCATCAGATCGGGCAGCTCGCGCTTGTCCGTCACGACCTCCGCCACGTTCGGCAGCCGAGCGACTTCGCCGGGGTCGCGGGTCGCATAACACCCCATGACGATGATCCGCGCATTCGGGTTTCGGCGGGCCAATTGGCGAATCGCCTGGCGGCTCTTGGAGTCCCCCTCGGCGGTCACCGTGCAGGTGTTCACAAGGCACAAATCGGCGGCCTCATCCTCGCGCGCGTCGCGATAGCCGGAATTGGTCAGCCCTTGGCGAACCCATTCCGTTTCGTATTGATTCACTTTGCAACCGAGTGTGACGGTCCGTAGCGTCGACATGCCGCTGGCGCCCTGGGGGGATGGAATTCCGCTCCTCATGATAGCAGCTCGGCTCGCGCAAGAATACCACGGCTGCTGACGGCCGTTCGCTGGCCAGGCGCGGGCGAGACGGTTACAATTCGTGCCCACCATGCCGTTTGAACACCTGCGACACAAACCCGCGACCCCCCTCGATCGCCCACGCGAGTTGGTGGTCGCTTGCGCGCCGCTACGGAGCAATGTGAACGTCTCGCATATCTTGCGGACCGCCGGCTGCTGCGGAATCGGCCGCGTCATTTGCTGCGGGCACGCGCGGGCGATCGAGAAAATCGCCCGCGACGGGGCCGACGCCGTTCAACTCGAAGTCCATCGCACGCTGCCCCCGATCCTCAAGGAACTGAAGCAGCAAGGCTATGCGCTGGTTGGACTGGAACAAACTACCGACTCGCGCGATCTGCATGCATTTGCTTTTGAACGCAAAACGGCGCTCGTCGTTGGCAACGAACGGCTCGGCCTGACTGAAGAAGAGCTAAAATGGGTCGATGCCGTCGTTGAGATACCCGTCTATGGGATGCCATTTGCATATAACGTGGCGACGGCGACGGCGATGGCCTTGTATGAATACTGCCGCCAGTATCCGCGCGGCTGAATTCTTTCGCACGGAACAACGGATCGGCGCGGCCGTCCGGCCGCCGGAACCGGCGCAAAATTGGCCCGGTTTCACTCTTTACCCCGAGCGGCCCCTTGGAGTATTCTCCGCCGCCCCTTTTGATTCGCTGGGAGCGCGGTCCAATTGTCTCGTGGAGGAGTTGCCATGCTAGCACGCACTTTGTGGCGGAGCGTTTTGACGATGGTGGTTTGGTCCTTGCCGCTGCTGGCGGGCGCGGAAGACTTTCACGTCGAAACTGACCTCTATAACGACGGCAGCAAAACGGCCGCCAGCACCGACACGACGATCTTTTTCGCCGGGCGAGTCTACGACTTCTTAACGGTTCATTCCGGAGGCGATCACACCGAAAGTCTGGTCACGATTTGCGATCCGCAAAAAGGCCGCATCGTCCTGCTCGATCCCGAACGCAAGATGAAGGTAGAGCTCGAGCGCGATCGGCTGGTGGAGCTTTCGGGCAGTTTGCGCACTTGGGCCGCGGTGCAAAATGATGCGCTGTTAAAATTCTC
>DASRSE010000161.1:0-7520 GCA_035656655.1 Pirellulales bacterium | reverse complement strand
CTCGTCAAAACCACCGAGCGACGCGATCACGCCGGCCGCGATGGCGGCGGAATTGCCTTGCGCATGATGGAACGTGTCGCGCAGATAGTCCTTCATCCGGATGCGCAAGTCGGCGAGCGAATCGCGCTTTTCGAGAACCTGTCGCAGCGCCGTTTCCAGCTCCAACTCGGACGCCGCCGTCAGCGTCGCCCCGGCCTCGACGTAATCAATCTGGCCGAGCTCCTTTTGGAAATCCATGCTGATCACCGGAACGTCAAGCAGAATTGCCTCCATGCCTGTCGTTGACCCTCCCGTCAGAAGCGCTGCCGGGCCCTGCAGCCAAGTCATAATATCGCTCGGCAAGGCGTCCTCGGCTCGCGCCACCCGCAGCCGCGCGTCAGGCAGCTCGCGCGCGATCTCTTGGTAGTAGTGGAATGCATCCTTCGGGTGGAGCTTCACCGCGAATTTCACGTGGGGCCATGCGGCGCTCTGCCGCGCCAAATGGCGAATCACGGTGCGATGGTGCGCCTCGGACACGCTATGCCCCGGCCCCGACGTGGCCACCAGAACCCAAGCTTGGCCGGGCTGCAATTGCAAAAACTGCGCGATGCGCGGATCGGTGACGCCCGATTGCGATGCGCGATCGTTCAGATACGGAGCGCCGGTCACTGCCAAGCGGTCCTCGGGCTCGCCCGCAGCCAGCAGTTTTCGCCGGCTTGCTTCGCCATAGAGGAGCACACGATCAACAACGTGCTTCCCTTGACCGGAGTCGCTGGCGACCAATCCGTGCATCGGGCAAATGGTGGGAATTCCTTGCCGCCGCGCGACTCGCGCTTGCACGCGGCCATCCAGCGTCAAATCGTTCGCCACGACCAGCACGGCCGGCCGCAATCGCTCGAGGGCGGCCGCGGCGCACGCAATCGATTCATAAGCGCTCGGCAGCAAGTCGGAAACCAGCCTGTGAAGAGCGGACCGGGCGCGCGCGCCCACCGCCGGATCGCCGAACGGCGGCAGCGAAGTCAGCGAATCAAGGGACAACCGCCGCGCCGCGGCGCTCCCCTGATGCCGCGCGGCGCGCATTGGCGCGGACCAAAACGTGGCGCTAAATGCAGTCTCTTGCCCGTGGCTCGCTAAACTTTCCGCGACCGGCAATTCGGAAGCGAGCCATTGGGTCTGCAATCCTCGGTTTTTCAATTCGCGCTGAATCGGCTCAAAATTCTTCAAATCGCTCGGCAAACGCGGCCATAGCAGAACGTCCGCCCGATCGAGCGATGGTTGAAACCGCCGTCGTGCGCGGCAGTGACTCCACGCCCGTTTCCGCTCGTACGCGAAGCCGCGTGCGCGGTTTTGCCAGCGCCGCCAGAGCGGCGGCTCCGCGGCCGCTGCTTCATCGCCGCGCAGAAGTTGTAGCAAACCGATCAAGCAAGCGTTGCGCAGCGCATCAAAACAGTCGATTTCGTGGAAGACGATCTCCGCCGCCCAATCCGATGTGCGCAGCACCGCCCCGACGGCGTCCAGCCAAGCAGTGATCTCCGAAGGCAAACGCGCGCGCGCGGCCGAATTGCTTGACCAGGCACTCATCGGAGCGAGTTCGACGACCGAGGCGGAAATCAAGGGCGAGACGCTCTGAGGAAAGTTTGCCTGACAAGAAAAATCGTTTCCAAGGTCAAATAATCCCTTCGTTCGTCAATTCACTTGCAGCAAAACACGGAAACCGATGTAGCCGCGCGTTTCGCTAGCGGGATTGCCGCCGCGACCGGCGGACCGAAATTCGTACGCCGCCGGATCGTGCGACATCGAGCCGCCCCGATGGACCCGCACTTCGCTCCCCTGCTGCACGAGCGGATCGATCGCCGCCTGGTCGCCATACGGCGCCCGCACATCGAGGCACCATTCGGCGACATTGCCCAGCATGTCGTAGAGTCCCCAGGCGTTGGGCTGCAATTGTCCGACCGGATGGGTTTTGTGCGCGGAATTCGCCGCGGACCAAGCGTATTGGGAGAGCTTGGTCGCGTCATTTCCAAAGCTGTAGCTGGAGGTGCTCCCGGCGCGGCAGGCGTACTCCCATTCGGCTTCGGTCGGCAACCGAAAAGTATAGTGCTTTTCCGCAAAGGCCTTCGTCAGCCGCGCGCAAAAATTCGCCGCATCCGCGACGCTGACCATTTCGACCGGATCGTTCGGGTCTTCTTTGTTGGCGGAGGGGTTCGAGCTCATCACCGCTTGCCATTGGGCCTGCGTGACTTCGGTCGTCCCCAAATAATACGGCTTGGTGATCGTCACCTGATGTTGTTGCTCGAGCTGCGCATTGCGGAGCGGCTCGTTGGCGGGCGAACCCATCGCAAAGCGGCCGGCCGGAATGCGCCGAAAGCCCATCCGCACCCGTTCGTTGAGAGCAATCTCGATCGGCTTGCCCGCGACGCCGCTGCCGGCGGGAGCCAACTGGGCGAGCCGCTTTTCGATGAGCGTCTTTTCGAGTCCGCTGACTTGGGGCAAAACGATCGCGTACCACTGGCGAGCGCGGTCCTGGAGAGCATTCTTGCTCGCGCCCCCTTGCTTCTCGGCAAAGTCGCACCATTCGTTTGCCAGCGCGAATTGATCGAACGCCGTCGTCGGCTTTTTCAGATCATGCTGCGCAATTTCCGCCAGTGCCGCGTCGGATCCTTTCACGAGAAACGGCAAGCCGCGCGGCCAATCGCCCTTGGTGTAACAAAGGTACTTGCCAACCGCCAAGCTGGCTTCGGCATTGTCCGGATGGCCGGCTAAGCTTTCCTTCGCTTGCTTGAACTTGGCAAATTCTTCGTGCTCGGCGCGAATTTGTTTCGCCAGTTCTTGAGCCGCTTTTACGGCGGAGGGATCGCCGCTCTTGGCGGCAAAACTCGCCAGCGGCGCTAATTCCTTCAGCGCCACTTCCAACTCGTCGTGCTCGCGCGCTTCGTCAATCCCGCGCACGACCGCGCGATAGGCCGCGGCATTCGACACGCCGGTTTTGGCCGTGCGCACCAGCGTTTGCAGCAATTCTTCTCGCAACGGGGCGGCGTCAAACTCATACTCGCTGCCGAGTCGGTCGGCGGCTTGCAGCGCCAAGGAGGCGTCGCCGACCGTGGCCGCGATTTCGGCCGCCTCTTTCCACAGGACAAAACGCTCGGCGCCGGTGTCGCCTGCCTTGGCCGCTTGTTCGGCCAGCTTCTTCGCAAGCGCGAGTCGATCGGCCGGCGCACGGGCCGCATATTCGCCTTTGAACACTTCCTTAACGAGCACCAGGGCCGAGTTATATTGCTCGCGGTTAGGCGCCGCCGGCTTCGGCTTGGCCGGCGCTGTCTGCGCGAGCGCCCCGCTCGCGAGCAGGTGCAGCGCGAGTCCAAGAGCCGCGAGACGGGACAATCCATTGCGCGATGCCAGCATGGTCAGATACGGTTTAGCGGCCAGGAAATTTGATATCAGCAAGGCATGCCATTTTAACATTCCACTCCGCGGCCGGAATCGCCGCCTCCCCGCGGCCGATCCAACCGTTCGGCTGCCAGCTCGGCTATGTCATCCGCGCGAACAAAAACTCCGCGAGTTCCAAATCGAAAGGGTCGTTGATGTCTACGGAGCGTTCTCGCGGCATCACGTAGCCGCGCGAGTCCGAGCCCAGAATCGAACCGGAGTCCAGCACGTTGCGGCGCGTCACATACACCGCGCAGTTGCGAACGTAAAGCGCGGGCAATTCATGCATTGCCATTCGTCCGCGCTCTTCTTCCCAAAACGGGAGCAGGCGATCGCCCTCCATCGTTTTGAGTTTGATCGGATGGATGGCATGGTCGAGCGCCATCACGCTCACCGCGCTGTCCGCGCCGGTTGCCTCCAGCAGCGAAATTGTCGCGTCGATGTCGGTGCTTTGCGTCAGCGGCGAACTCGGCTGAATGATGGCCACGCCCGCGAAAGCTGGTTCGCCGGACGATTCGAGCTGCGAAAGGGCGTGTTGCACAAACTCGATCGCCAGCGAACGGTCCGTGGATATTTCCGCGGGGCGGGGCAACGCCAGGCGCAGGTCGTAGTCGCGTGCGATCTGTAAAATTTCCGCGTCATCGGAAGAAACAACCAGCCGCGTTAGCTTCGTCGCACCCAGCGCCGCTTCAATGCTGTGCGCCACCAGCGGCTTTCCGCCCAGCGGACGGACGTTTTTGCGCGGCACGCGCTGCGAGCCGCCGCGAGCAGGAATGATGCCGAGAATTCGCATTTTTATCCAGCTCAGCGAACAACGCGGCGAGCTAGCCGCCATGCAAGGCGGCCGCCACCTTGTTGGCCAAAAACAGCTCCGTCTTGGCAAAGGATTCGCGGGTATTGCCCCCGATGTGGGGCACGATCAAGAGGTTGTCGTGGTTCCGCGCATACTCGAGCAATTCGGCCGATGCCCGCGGCTCGGACTCGACCACGTCGAGGGCCGCGCCGGCCAATCGGCCTGACCGGAGCGCCTCCAGCAGCGCCCATTCTTGCACCAAGCCGCCACGCGCGGTGTTGATCAAAATCGCTTCCGCCTTCATTTGCCGGAACGCGTTGTCGTCGATCAGATGCTGGGTTTCTGGTTGATAGGTGGCGTGAAGGCTGACCAAGTCCGCTTGGTTGAGCAACTCGGCGAGCGATGCCACCGGCTCGGCACGTTCGCCCGGAAAATCGGGGCGCGGATCGTAACCGAGCACGCGCATACCGAAGGCGCGAAAGTAGCCTGCCACCAAGCTTCCCAAGCGGCCCATCCCAACCAGCCCAACCGTTTTGCCGAACAGCTCGGTTCCACGAAATCGATCGCGATCCCAATGTCCCTTGCGCACCGAATCCGCGGCGGCCGGAATCTGGCGCAGCAACGAGAGCGTTAGGCCGATTGTCAATTCCGCAGTCGCGCGAATTTCTTTCAAGAACTCCACTTCGCCGCGCAAGCTCAACACGCGTACCTGATGCGCGGCGCACGCTTCCAGATCGATATGATCCAAACCGGTGACCGGCACGGCAATAATCCGGCAGCGCATCTCTTGGCGGAAGTAACTGCGGTCGAGGCGGTGGGCCAGCCGGAGCCAGACCACGTCGAACTCCATCATGGCCGAGCGCAAGGCCGCGGCATCGCATTCGCGCAGCTCGACGTCGGCAACCTTTTTCAGCGCGGCCACGGCGGCCGCGCTGAAATCGAGCGGTTCGGCAATCAGGATTCGCGGAAGCCTGACCATTCAGTCTGGTTTTGATTCGAGCGTATAAGCCAACTGCTTTTGGACGTATGGCGTCAATGTTTCCAAGGCGTCGGCGACCCGACCCGCCACGTACCCATCGCCATACAACACGCTCGGAGCGTAGCGGCCGTGCGCCAGTTGTTGTTGCACGGCGGCGAAGATCTGAGCCTGATCGACCGGTACGCGCGTCACGTGCTCGTCCGTTTCGCGGCCGTTCTGGCGATTGCCGATGAGCACGACCGGCGTGCCGAAATAACCCGCGTCGCGGACGAAACTGCTGGAGTTTCCCACGGCACACGCGGCGTTCGCCAGGACCTTGAGGTAGTTTTCGGGAGTGAGGTTCGTCAGCGTGCGAATCCAGTTGGCGCCTTTGTCCGTCCGATAGACGCGGATCATTTTACTAATATGATCGGATCCGGCGTCGATATTGGGCCAGAGGACGAGGCTGGGAATCTTGAGCGGATGGAGGGCCGCGAGAAGCGCCTCCATTTGCCGCGATTCTCCGCCAAACTCCGTGGTCGTCGGATGAAACAAGACGAGCAAGAACGGTTGCCGCGGATCGATCTCGACGCCGGCTCCTCGCGAATTGACGATCTCAGGAGCAATCGTGCGATCGAAAACGCGGGCGATGTCGCTGCTGGGGCAGCCGACGCCCAGAATCGTGTCCGGCCGCTCGCCCATGCGAACGAGAAAGTCCGCCGAGCGTTGGGTGGCCGGAAAATGGAACTGCGCGAACTTGCTGATGGCGTGCCGCGCGCTTTCGTCGATCGAGCCGCTCACCTCGCCGCCTTGCAAATGCACGATCGGAATGTTCATGTAAGCCGCGGCAATCGCCGCCGCGAGGGCTTCGTAACGATCGCCAATCAGCAGCACCAAGTCCGGCTTTAAGCGGTGAAATTCGCTCGCAAATTCCATCAACCCAAAACCGACTGATTTCGCCATTGTGGCGGGCGTCGAACCCTCGAGTTCAATAAAGACTTCACCATCGACAGGAAACCCGTCCGCGCGGACGATTTTCACCGGCTGGTCAAATCGCTCCAGCACCATCGTGCCAGTAGCGAGCACCTGCAGCTTTAAGGTCGGCCGTTCTTGAATCGCCTGGAGCACCGGCTTAAGGCGCCCGTAGTTCGCGCGATCAACCAGGACGACGCAAACTTGGCGCGGATGGTCTGCCGTGGGAATCGGCTTATTCAAGGTCGCCCTCCGCCAACAAGGTATCCGCCGCGACCGCGTGCCGCAGCGTCTTGCCGATGACTCGGCCGATTTGAGCCGCCGGAATTCCGGTGCCGGGTTTTTTTAGCGCTAAGTCGGTTTCCGTCAGACGCGTGCCGGCCATCAGATCGGTTGCGGCGACGACGCTCTTACCGAACAGCCGCCGCATTTCCCCCAGCTCCGCCGCTTGCGCCTCCTTGTCAATCGGATTTGCGAGCATGCTTTCGACGAATCGCACTCCCTCGACGAGTTGCTTCAATTCTCCGGTCGTCAGCGAAGCCGAAACGTCCGGCCCGAAACATTCGCGCGAGAAGACCGCATGCACCTCGAGCAGATTCGCTCCGAAGGCAACCGCCGTCAAAGGAGCAAAAATCTGTCCCGAGTGATCCGACAGCCCCACGGCGCAGCCATAGCGCTGCCGCACCTCCGCGAGCACATTCAAGCCGACTTTTTCCGGGGGACAAGGATAGGCCGTAGTACATTGAAAGATTGCGACGGGCGCCCCCCCGGCGGCCGCCGCGCCGACCGCCTGATCGAGGTCTTCCCACGGAGACATCCCGCTGGAGAGCAAGATCGGCTTGCCGGTCGCCGCCATTCGTTCAATCAGGGGCAAGTTGCTGATTTCGCCCGAGCCGACTTTCCAAGCGGCCAACTCGAGGCCCTGCAGTAAATCCACGGCGGCCAAGGAAAACGGGGTCGAGAGAAACACCAATCCGCGATCGCGCGCGTGATCCGCCAATCCGCGCCACTGCGCGGCGGAAAACTCAATCCGCTTCCAGTACGCGAAGCGAGTGGCGTCCTGCGGCGAAAACTTAACTCGAAACGATTCTTGCGGCGTCGATTCGGCTGCGGCAATGTGCGTTTGAAACTTGACCGCATCGGCGCCCGCCGCCGCGACCGCGTCGATATAGGCGTGCGCGGTTCCGAGACTGCCGTCGTGGGCCTGCGCGATTTCGCCAATGATGAAACATGGTTCCCCTGGACCAACGCGACGATCGCCAATCGAAAATGTCATAGCCAGCGGTTCGAGTGTGGTCGCGGAGAGCGGACCGGTCGCGAAGACAAACTTAGGCAGGGGCCGAACAATGACTTTCGTTTCCAACCGCTCGGCCTCGAGGAGAGAGTAGCGTG
>DASRSE010000160.1:0-28309 GCA_035656655.1 Pirellulales bacterium | reverse complement strand
CCAAGGGTCAAGATTTTCAACTCGTCCTCAGCACGCTCGGCCGGCTCACCAGTCCGGATGAGTTCAGAAACATCATCATCAAGACCGATCCCGACGGCGCGGTCACCTATTTGCGCGACATTGGCCGAGTCGAATTGGGAGCGAAAAGCCTCGACCAAACGCTGACCATGGACCGCAAGCCCTCCGTCGGGCTGGCGATTTTTCAGCTTCCAGGGACCAACGCGCTGGACGTGGCCGATCGCATTAAGGCCAAGATGAAGGACCTCGCGGAGCGCTTTCCGAATGAATTGCGCTACGGCATTGTCTACGACACGACCCCGTTCATTCGCCAATCGGTCGAGCAAGTTTTTCACACGCTCATCGAAGCGGTGGTGCTGGTCACGATCGTCATCTTGATCTTTTTGCAAGACTGGCGCGCGATGATTCTGCCCATGATCGACGTGGCCGTTTCGCTGATCGGCACGTTTGCCGTCATGCTCATCATGGGCTTCTCGTTGAACAACCTGACGCTGTTCGGGTTAGTGTTGGCGATCGGGATTGTGGTCGATGACGCCATTGTCGTCTTGGAAAACATCGAGCGCTGGCTCGACAAAGGAGAGCCGGTCCGCGAAGCGACCATCCACGCCATGGGCGAAATCACCGGTCCGATCTTCGCCATCACGCTGGTGCTCAGCTCCGTGTTCTTGCCAAGCGCTTTTCTGACGGGAATCACTGGCGAATTCTTCCGCCAATTCGCGCTGACCATTTCCGTCTCGATGATCATTTCGGCCCTGAACGCGATGACCATGACCCCTGCGCGGGCTTCGACCATCTTCGCCAATCGCAAGCCGGGCAAGCACGGCGAGCAAGGGAAAGAAGCGCTGCCTTGGTGGTTCTTTGCGATTCTTGGCGGCTTTCTCTCGCTCTGGCTGATAAAGCCGCTGGTCGCGCAGTGGCTGCACTTGCCGACCGCGCAAATGAGCGAGACCGAGCCGTCGGTCGGCGGCATTGTCGAATCGCTGCGCGAATACGGAATCGAGATCTTGCTGTTTTTGCCCGGCGCGATCGGCGGCGGCATCCTCGGCTGGTTCATCATCCAACCGGTCAACTGGGGGCTGGGCATTTTCTTTGGGCTCTTCAACCGCTTTTTTGACGCCGCCACGAAAGTCTACGGCCGCATCGTCGGTTGGACAATTCGCCTCAGCGCGATCACGCTGCTCTTCTACCTGGGCCTGCTGGTGATGACCGGGTTCGGCTTCACGCTCGTCCCGAGCGGATTTATTCCGTCGCAAGACAAAGGCCGGCTGATCGTCAATGTGCAATTGCCTGACTCCGCGTCGCTGGAGCGCACCATCGACGTCGTCGATCGGGTGCAAAGAATTGCGCTCGAAACCGACGGCATCGCGCATACGATCGGCAACCCGGGCCGGTCTTTCGTGTTGAACGCAATCGGTTCTAATCTCGGCTCCTTGTTCATCACCTTGAAACCGTTCGCGCAGCGGCATGGCGCCGCGCTCGGCGCCGAGGCCTTGGCGGCCCACCTGCGGGCCCGCTATGCCAAAGAAATTCCCGAGGCGCGGATCAACGTCTTCGGCGCGCCGGCCGTCGATGGGTTGGGAAATGCCGGCGGCTTTCGCCTGATGATCGAAGCGACCAGCGGGGCGGACTTTCCCGTATTGCAATCGATCGCCGACAAAGTCGCGGCGGAAGGCAACCAGCAACCGGGTCTGGTCGGCCTGTTTGATGGCTTGCGGGCAAACACCCCGCAGCTCTTTGCCGAGATCGACCGCGTCAAGGCAAAATCGCTCGGCGTGGCGCTCAGCGATTTATTTCAAACATTGCAGGTATATCTGGGCGGCTATTACACCAACGACTTCAATTTGTTCGGCCGCACGTGGCAAGTGAATTTGAAAGCCGACGAGCGCTATCGCATTTCGGCCGATCAGGTTCGCCAGTTCAAAGTCCGCAATTCCGAGGGAGACATGGTGCCGCTAGGCTCGGTCATGGACATTCATGACAGCGTCGGCCCGTTGACCGTCACGCGCTACAACTCCTATCCCGCCGCGCCGATCAACGGGGCGTCGTTACCGTCGTTGAGTACGGGAGAAGTGCTGTCGAAAATGGAGCAAATTGCCGACAAAACGCTGCCGCGGAATATGACCTATGAATGGACCGAGTTGGCCTACTTGCAAAAACAAGCGTCCAAGATCAACCAATTCCGCGACTTGCGCCAAAATCCGTTTAGCGCCTTCTTCTTGGGCGTGATCCTCGTCTTTTTCGTGCTCGCCGGACTATACGAGAGCTGGTCGCTGCCGCTGGCGGTCATTCTAGTCGTGCCGATGTGCTTATCGAGTGCATTGTTGGGGATCGCGCTGGCCCACATGGATGTCAATATCTTCGTGCAGGTCGGCTTCGTCGTGCTAGTCGGCTTGGCCAGCAAGAATGCGATCTTGATTGTGGAATTCGCCCGCGATCGTCAGCTCGAAGGAGCGACGGCCGAAGATGCCGCCTTGGAGGCGGCCCACGTCCGGCTGCGGCCGATTGTAATGACCTCATTGGCATTCATTTTGGGAGTCGTCCCGTTGGTCTTGGCCGAAGGGGCCGGAGCGGAAATGCGCCGCACGCTCGGCACGGCCGTCTTCGCCGGTATGATCGGCGTCACGCTGTTCGGCATTTTTCTGACGCCGGTCTTCTTTACGACGGTCCGCCGGCTCGCGGGCAGCGGCAAGATTCCACGTGGCCACGGTCATGGGAAGAGCGAATCGCACTCTCCGACCGAATTGATCGAGCGCCCCGCGCGGCTGGAAGACAACCGAACGTCCGATGCGGCGGGACCGCCTGACGAGAAATGACCGCAGGCCGAGAGGGACAATGCCGCTACGCCCCATTCAGCGGACGGCTAGGCCAAGAGCCGCTCGACGCTATCTATCAGCCGATCCATGCCGAACGGCTTGCGGAGATAGTCGTCCACGCCGAGCATTTCGGCGTAGGCCTTGTGCCGGCTCCCTTCATTGGCGGTGATCATGATGATTCGCATCGGTATCGGCCGCGAGCGGCGCAGCTTTTCCAACACGAGAAAACCGCTCCGCTTGGGCATCATCATGTCGAGGATCAACAAATCAGGGTCCTCACGCTCCGCCAAGGCGAGGCCTTGGTTGCCGTCGCGGGCGATCAATGTCGTGTAGCCCTTGGCCTCCAGCGCCAATCGCATCGACTCGATAATTTCAAAATCGTCGTCGACCAACAAAATTCGTTTGGAGGCAGCCTTTTTCTCTTTTTCAGCCATGGCGAGCAATCCTCAAGGTCGCGAACAAGAGCGCATCGTGCGGTCGCGCAAATCGGGCGAGTTCGAAAAACAAGGCCGAGCCGCGCAGCCCCAGCGCGCCGTGAAGGGGTCGCGCGCCCGTCAAAAAAGCATACCAGATGGCACAAAATGCGAAAGCCCTGTTCGCTTGGCGCCGCATTTTGGATGGGGCGATCCACCTTTGCCGCGGTGGTTCGCAGCAACTGGCTCGGATCCGCGCGGCTCCGGCCGCCGTTTGGCCGTGCCCACCAGGCCCTCCGCGCGCGGCAAATGCGACACGGAACCGAGCATTGCAAGCGCGCGGAACAGCAAGCTTAATCGCGCCGGAGCGTAAAGCGGGTGTAGTGAAAACCGCTGTCGTCGTTGGTAATCATCGACCCGCCCGGCGCCAAATACTTCGCAATCACCGCGAACGGCGGCAAGGGATTTTTCTCCAGCGCGTCGTTGAGGGCTCCGAAGAAGCGGTTATTGTCGGCCCGCGACTTGAGCCGGTCGCGCGATTTGGCTCCGGTCGCCAGATCGTACCACATCCGCAGACCCTCTTCTGGCCGATCAAACGAGATCATGCCGGGCTTGGCCTCTCCCGACTGCCGCGCGATCTTGCTCATAATCAGCTTGAAGTCGAGCGACTTCGCCAACGAATTGCTGGCGTCGTCCTTGTCGCGAATGATCTTTTCCAAAAACTTCACTTGGTTCGTGCCCATTAAATATCCATCAATGATGGCGACGGCCGGGACCGGCAAGTCCTCCGGCGCGGTGAGATCGCGCACCTCGCGCGTGACGGCATAATAGGTCACGCCGCCGTACGACTTCTTCGTGAACCGCTCGGGGAACTTAGCAACTACCTTGTCGAGCACCTCTTGAAACTTGTCGGCGTCTTTCAGTTTGGCGGCGACCAAGGTTGCTTGCGCATTGATCGACGTGGCCGGCTTTTCGATCCAATTGGTCATCGTGAAGCGGCCGGCCAGCGCCGGCACAAGGTCTTTTTCCACGTCCACGCCGATCCGGTCGGAAACGGTCGACTTGATCGTGTTGCGGAACGTCCCTTCGCCTTGAAAACTCTCAATCAGCGTGGTCAGCTTATCGAACGTCGTGCCGACGTCCCAATAAACGGTCGTATAGCCTTGCACGTCGTTGGGCACCCAGCGCTCCGGGGTAACATCGCCTTCGCCCAATTGCAACAAGGCGATCGCGCCGGCTCGTGGATTGTCGAGCAACACATGCACGTGCAAGATCGAATCGAACTCGCCGCTGGCGAGAATCATGCTGCCGCCGATCCCCTTGAGCCCGTCCAGGCCAATCGTCGGCAACAAAGCCAAGCCAATTTGGGCGGTCGCGTTGCCGCGGCTGAACGCCTTCACGGTGGCAATTGGGTCAACAAACCAGGTCAATTGGGCCGGCTGTTCTTTCGTCCCTTCGCAGCGGTGCATGATCGCCGAGTATTGGGCATTAGTCGCGAGCGACTTGCCTTTGGCATCGTCCCAGCGTCCCAGCACATTCTTCAAGGCGTCTTTGTCCGTTCCAATCACGATCGTGGTGTCGTTGACAAAATATGTGAACGATTGCGGCAAGCGCCGCGGGCGGATCGTGACAAACTTCACTCCGTCGACCATTTCTTCGCTCTTATCGGAGCCGTTCTTCTCGGCAATCTCCAAGCCGTGGTCGAGCAATTTTTGAGCGGCCGCCAATTGATTGCCCGCATCGAGCAAAATCACCGCGGCCGGCGGACCATCCTCTTTCGGCACCAGCCCGATGGCAATCTCGCCTTGGAAAATAGAAAGAGCGTCAGGGATCGAGGTTCCCAACTGATCTTCGACGCGGCTCAGCGCCTGCAAGCCCGAGCCGTACAATTGGCGCACCAGCGGCGCAACTTGCGGATCGGACGCGATCCGACCGAGCGACGTTTTTAAGAATGAGTCCTTGAGATTTTGCGTATCGGCGATTCGCAAGAATGCGAGCGTGTCTTCAGGCAACATTTTGGCGGCCGGCTGATGCGCCCGAGCCACTGCCGAAGCGCCAACTAGCGCGAGGGTCGCGGCGAACATCAAGGAGCTGCGAATGAATCGAGAGCGAAGGCATAACATGCGTCAAATCCTCAATGAAATTGCGAACGGGTGTGTTGGTACGATTGCTAGCGGAGACCGACTTTGCAGGTCCCGCGAGAACTTGCTTGATTGTGATCCGTCCTGGCTCGCCAAGCAACCATGTGGGCGTCTAAGCGGCAAAGCTTCGCCCCAATTCTGGAGGCAGAACCCGCCCCCGCGGTGCGAGCCAAACCGCCGAATTCTTGGCGCGGCCAACGCCATGCCATACCCCAGCGTTCCGCCGCAAGTTTCACGACGGGGCTCGAAAACTCGCATGAGATTTACTCTTCTTCGGCGAAAAAGGGCGGCTTGCAAGCCGCAGGACCGCGAATTAGCGTAAATAGTCGGGACGTCGCCGGCCGGCCGAAAGGCCGTGGCAGCCTGGCGAAGCATTCAACTGCGTGCGTCAGCGAACGCCTGCGATGCCAAAATGACGACGCCAGTCGTTATGGTGCGAGCCGTATGGAGCACTGCCTCGGGTGAGGTCAACCGTCCGCAGGTGCGCAAACTTTTAGATTGCGAGTTTTTATGCGAATCTTGGCAGTCATAGCGGTCGGCGGATTAACTCTTTGCGGCTGCAACCAAAACCAAGCTGCGCTGAACGCGCTCCCCAATGGAAACCCGGCCGGCGCCCAGCTCGACCCGCGAAACCCCGGCGCACAAGAACTCGATCAGGCCCTCAACCGGCGACCCCCGCTTCACGAGCAAGACCCTCAGCAAGCGGAACGTGATCGCCGCCAGCAAGAGCCGAAAACTTGGCTCGGGCGCTCCGTTCTCGGCCTGCTGGGAAACGGCGAAGGCATTTCAACCGCCGATCAGGACAAGATGCGCGATTACATCATGGCGAACGACGAATACCTGAGCCAACATCTCGAACCGCCGCTGCTCACCATTCGACGCGCCAACGAGCGCGTCTGCATTCCGCGCGTTGGCCTGCCGCCTCCGCTGGTCAAGCCCGCCGACCCGGCGGCAATTTTGAACGGCGATTCAGGCTCGACCGATTAGCATCCGCGCGCAATGAGGAAGCGCGATCGTCGTGAAGCCACGTCGCGCGGACCCAAATCAACGAGGCAAGGCCAGCCAAGCAAGGTCTCCACGGAGGGGCCAAGTCGGCAGGCCGAGACCGGCGGGCCAACGGTCCGGCCGGTCAAAATCCGTTGCGCCGATCCGCCTGGCCAAATTCGCGGACTTCCGCCCTTTCAAAAAGGGGTCGTGCGAAAGGTCCTCCAGAGCGCGCAGTCTCGACACGCTGCGGATTACTACGCTTTCCTCTGGCCGAAACGCTAGTGGCGCCAGCGAGATTCGCCGGTCATCTCCACTTTACCGGCGCACTCCACCCGGCAGATACAACCGGTACGACCGGCATATTTTGCTTAACTTTCCGCGCTAGTCCTCCGATAGCAGTTAGTACGGAATGAAGCGCACTTGGGCCCTGGGAGATTCTCCTCTCCGGCTTGAACGCGGCCGCGTTGCCCTGAACGGTCAAAGCGGAAATTTCGGTCCGAGGAATTCGTCATGACATCAAGCCTAGCGCGGAATATGAACGGTCCGGGGCTGCCTCGCTGGCATGCGGCGGTCGGCGGATTGGTATTGTGCTTGATTGGCGCTCCGGTCTGCGCGCAATCGACCCAGGTTCACTTTCGTGAAGCGGCCGACTCCGCCACCGACGACTCCTCGCCAATCCAACCCAGCGCCGCGCGAGGGACCCACGCAAACGCGGACCCCAGCCGAGCCCCGAACGTGGCCAAGCCGGCCGCGGCTGCGGCGGCGAATCGGACGAGCCCCTCGCCGCCGCCGGCGAGCCCGGCGCATGCTGCTCCGTCCAGCAAAGTGGAATGGCGCTCGGTCACAACCGGCAAGACGTTGCAAGAAACGATTGCAGACCGCTCGCGCGGCGAACCTGCGGCTGAAAATCGAGCTTCCGCGGCGCGGTTCCCCATCGAACCAGCGGCGTCAACTCGTCCGGGGCCGATCGCCGCGTCCGCCAGCGATCACCAATTGCCCTCGGTGCGACCGACCCCTTCGCAACCTCATACCGCGCGAACTGCGCCGCCTTCGGCCCATGCCTTGCCGGCCGCAGCACCCGAACGGTCAGCCGGAGCGCCTCCTTTGATCATGTCAGAGCAGAGCCACGCTGAGCCGCCGCCTCCGTCCAGCCACTTGCCGGCCGTGGGCAGCGTTCCGCGCGCGGCGATCGAAAACTTCAATGCGCCGACCCCGGCGATTCATATTTCCGCGGTGGAATCCTCGTCCATGACTCCGCCTGCGCCATTGCCGCGGGCGCCTACTTCAGTTCGGAAAGCAACGTATGAGGCCACGGCCGCGGCGGCCGACGAGCAGGATCCGTTTGATTACCGACCACCGGCCCGTGCGCCCCTGCTCCGGCCGGCCGAACTCGCCAGTAAGCCTTCGATCAAGCCGATCATGATGCAAGGCAACGCCGACCCGTTCGCCCCGGCGCCGGAGCGCGCGCAAATCAAGCCGCTCGGCGACTCACCGTTCGAGGTGATCGACGAGACCGGCGAGTGGACGATTACGATTCGCCGCAGCAAGCTGTTGCGGACGAAGATGAACATCTATCGCACGGCGGTCGTCGATCAGACCGTCTGCGACGTCGTGCAGTTCACGCCGCGCGAAGTGTCGCTGATTGGCAAATCACAAGGCGCGACCCACGTCACGTTCTGGTTTGAGGGAGACAATCAGAAGCCGATTACGTATCTCGTCCGCGTTGTGCCCGACCCGGAAGTCCAACAGCGGCGCGAAAAACAGTATCGCATTTTTGAAGAAATTTTGGCGGAGCTCTTTCCGGACAGCAAGATTCGACTCCAGCCGATCGCCGACAAGCTGATCGTGAAAGGCCAGGCCAAGGACAGCGAGGAAGCCGCGCAGATCATGGCCATCATCCGCGGCGAGGCGGTCCGCAACGGCAATCGCAACGACGTGGGGTACAACAGTCTCGTCGAGGGCCGCGCCAGCGACCCGATCCTCGGCGAAGACCGCGACCGCCGCCTCCCGGCGAGCCAAATCGTCAATATGCTCCGCGTGCCAGGCATTCAACAGGTGGCGCTGCGCGTAAAAATCGCCGAGCTCAACCGGACCGCCGCGCGCGAATTCGGCGTCGACATGGATGTCAAATTCGACGTTGGCAATGGCTCGCTCTTGTTGCAATCGATGTTGAACGCCGCCTCCGGCGGCTCGGCCAGCGTGCTCGGCCATTTCAACGGCGATAAGGTCAATTTCGGCATTCATTTTCTCGAGCAGCACGGCGTCGTCCGCTTGTTGAGCGAACCGACCCTCGTCACGATGAGCGGCCGGCCCGCCAGCTTCGTCGCGGGCGGAGAATTTGCCGTGCCGACGACGGTGGGCGTATCCGGGGCAGCGGCGGTGACGACGGAATTTCGCTCGTTCGGGGCGATCATTAGCTTCTTGCCGACCGTCTTGGACAAAGACCGCATTCGGATGGAGGTGGCGCCCGAATTCAGCAAGGTCGATCGCGATCTGACGGTGAACAACACCCCCGGCCTAAGCACCCGCGCCGTGACGACGACGGTCGAAATGCGAGAAGGCCAAACGCTGGCGATCGCCGGGCTGTTGGACGACGCCATGACCTACAACAGCAACAGCGACTTTCCGTTTTTAAGCCAGCTCTTCGGCCGCCGCACCGGGACGCGCAACGAAACCGAGTTGATGATTCTCGTCACTCCGGAATTGGTCCATCCGATGGATCCGGAAGAAGTGCCGCCGTTGCCGGGTTTTGACGTGACCGAACCGTCGCACAACGAATTCTATCTGCAAGGCCAGATCGAAGGGCGGCCCACGCACGAAACGCGGACCACGGTTTGGCCCACGTTGCAACGGCGCTATCAAGGCTCCAGCAACGCCATGATCTCTGGCCCGTTTGGACATGGGCAATAGCCGCCCGGTCAACAAGGACCCCTTATGAACGGCAATCTGTCGACTGGCTTGAAAATTGCCGCGCTGCTGGCCGCTGCCGCATTGACCGGTTGCTCCGGCAGCCGCAATCAAGCGCGCAATCCGGCGGGCGACCGCCCCTTTCCCTTGGGAGCGGTGAGCGATGCGCATTGGGAAACGCAAGAAACAAACGCCCAAGCGGCGAAGTTCATTTTCCACGATCAAGAATTCGTCGGCGACACGGCCGAACTTGCGCCGAGCGCCAAAAAACATCTCATGGAAGTCGCGCTCCGCTTGGAGCACGTTCCCTTTCCAGTCGTCATCGAAGAAAGCCAATACGACCGGAATCCCGAACTCGACCAAAAGCGCCGCCGCACCGTCGTCGAACAACTCGGCCGGCTCGGGGTCGTGAATGTGGAGGATCGGGTCGTCGTGGCCAATAGCTTTGCCGAGGGCTTCACGGCCATCGAAGGCGAAAGCGCCTACTATTCGACCCTCAATGGGACCGTCCTGGATGGCGGCGCCGGGCGCCGCGGCGCCGGCGGATTCGGCACGTTCCGCTAAGTGGGCGCGCCGCCCGTCCGAGCTGTTCGAGATTGCCTTTCCTTCAGGAAATTACCACGATGAGTGCCCGCTCTGCTCGCCTTGACCGCCTGTTGCTGGTTAGCTCGCTCTTGCTCGCGGGCTGCGCGCCGGGCGGATTTTTCGGCGGCGCAAAAACCGCGTCTATCGCCGAAACGGGTGAAACCTCCGGCGAACGGCCCGTCGCGGCCAAGCCGGCCAAAACCAAAGCGGTCGATAAGGACGCCGGCAGCTATAGCCAGCAAATGGCCAAAGCGCGCGCCTTGGAAAACAATGGTCGCTGGGACGACGCCCGCTCGATCTACGAAAAGCTGTTGAGCGATTTCCCGGATCGCTATGAGACGAATCATCGCTTGGGGGTGATTGCCGACCATCGCCGCCACTACGCGGAGGCCGTGCTCTATTATCAAGCCGCCTTGAAGCTGCATCCGAAAGACGCGGAGATCTACGATGATCTCGGCTATAGCTACTTTCTCGCCGGCCAATTGAGCAAGGCAGAAATCGCCTGCTCCAAAGCGGTCAGTCTCGAGCCAGAAAGCCCGCGCTTTCACAACAACCTAGGCCTGATTCACGGCAATCAAGGCAATTTGAACGCGGCCTTGGTCGATTTTCGCAAGGCCGGGAGCGAGGCCGACGCGCAATTCAACTTGGCGTTCATTCTGGCTGAAAAAGGCAACTTCGACGGGGCGAAGGATTGCTTCCGCCGCGCCTTGGATGCCGATCCGACGTTCGAAGCCGCCAAAAAGGCCCTCCGCTCATTCGATCACGCGGAAACCGATCCCGGCTCACTCGCCGACTATGAAGAGCCGAATCCGGACGGCGTGCGGCTAGTTCCTTATGTCGAACCCGAAAATGGGTCCGGAGGGGGCGCGAAAGTGCAACGGGCCTCGGCCAATGCGCCTTCGCCAGGCGCGAACACGCGGGCGCTCCAATCGCAAGCGCGCTCGATGATGCAAGAACGAATGGCGCAGCAATAGCCGCCTATTGAAGTATTCGGCAAGGGCACGCGGACAGTGTTTCAACAGGCCGATCGTTCACGTCGCGTAGACCCAGCGGCCTAAAAACCGCGCCGGCAACAGCAGCACAAAGACGAAAAAGGGCCACGGCACGATGTGGCCGTTTAAGCCGGGTCCGGTGCTCATCCCCGTCGCGGCAACGCACGCAATCGTGTCGAGCAAGATCAGCCAGAACAGCGCATTGCGCACGGCCCCTTGAACAACCGCCGGCTCCGGCTCGAAGACGGCTTGCCAACAGCGCCACGTGCTGCCCAAGGCCACGAACGCAGCGATTCCGAACCATTGCCACGCGCCCCACGGCAACTGAGTTAAACCGAGCAGGGCGGGATCGTCGCGCCACTGCCACAGCGCGCCCAGCATGGCAATGCCCAGCCACATCGTCAACGCGCCGAGCATCAGCTGCAGCGGGCGGCTGCGGCCGGCTTCATTGCGCGCAAACCATGTCACCCCGACGACATAGACCCCGATCGCGCCGGCCGCCACATAATGAATCGCCTGCCACGCTTGTGGATCGCCGGTATCCCAATTGCTAAGCGTGCTCATTCCCAGCAACACATTCAAAAACCGGCAGAGCCCCATGGCCAACGGACCAAGCGGCGTGTGCTTGAGAAATCGGTCATAGGCGATGACCGCGGCGGCCAATATGGCGGCGATCATCCCGCACCGCGAATCGCCCGTCAGCGCCGTGGCGACGTAGCTCGCCACGATTCCCGCCAGCAGCAGTTGAAAACCAAACCAAATTGCCCAGCGGCGCGAGATGCGTCCCGACGGCAAGGGCCGGTGCGGACGCTCGCGCAGGTCGATTTCATAATCGAAGACGTCGTTGAGCACCATTCCGGCCAGGTAAATCGCACTTGAGCTCAATAGCAAAGCGACAAACGGTTTCCACGGGTCGAGCGAGCCGTGGGTGAACAGAAAGCCCATGAGGATATCCGCCATCGCGGTGAAGACCGCGGGGAGTCGCACCAATTGCAAATAGGCGAGATAGCGCGGCGGCGGTTCCGAGGACGGCGACACAAAGACGCTTTCAAAGTGGAGAGAGATCGGAAGGGTGAGGAGCGGCTCTTGGCGGCGGATTCGCGCATCACGCGGCTGCCGCGAGGGACACTTTGGGCCGCGGACTATTCGACCGGAATGTCCAATTGGCGCATGGCCTTGGTGAGAAACTCGCGAGCCTCGCGGGCCGCCGCTTCGGCGCTATCAATGTAAGGATATAGCTCGACCGTGATCCAACCGTCGTAGCCGGTCGCCGCGATCGCCTGCAACGTCGCCTTGAAATCGATCGCCCCGCGCCCTGGAATCAGATGCTTGTGCACGCGGGTCGCCGCGATGTCCTCGAAATGATAGTGCTTCGTGTAAGCGGCCATGCGCGCCACCCAATCCTGCGGATCTTCGCTGACGCAGTAGGCGTGGCCGACGTCGAAATTGAGTCCGACCCACGGCGATTGAATGCGCTCCATAAACTCCAAATACTCGCCGAATTTTTCAATGAACAGATCCGGTTCCGGCTCGATGAGGAGCTGGATCTGCAATTTTTCGGCGACCTCGACGCAGGGCATGAGTTCTTCATAGAAGATCCGCGCGGCATCGGCGCGCGTCTGCCCCGGCTGCAAGTGTCCCCCCGGCTCGGTCGTGATATTCTTGGCGCCAATGTCCTGCGCCAATTGCAGACAGCGCTTGGTATGCTCGCGCCGGATGGCCCGATAGTGCGGGTCCGGGTCGGTCCAGCCGGGATGCCAATAGGGCTGGCGCGGGTCGGCGACTGCGTTCATCATGAAGGCATTCACGTTCGAGATCGTCATCCGGTGCTTGTCGAGCGCCCGGCGAATCGCTTCCTTGCGTTCCGGCAGCAGCCCGGCTGGCCACGCATGCGGCACATCGGCTAAAACTTCAATGCCCGTATAGCCCAAGGAGGCAATCGAAGCGATCGTGTCCTCAATCGAAAAGTGCATGAACGCATTCGAACTAAAAGCCAGCTTCATGAGGGATTCCAGAGAGGCGAGTGGGGCGGGGGCAATTGCGGCGGAAGACCGAATCGTCCAGTATAGTTAGTGCTGGCACGCAGGGGAATTAGCGCCGCTCCGCAGCAATTCGCCGCTTTGCGATTCGCGCGTTCCGACTCGATCCCCTATTTCGCCTGACAACGCATGGGACCGCCCGCCATCACCGCTGAAATACCGAGCGATTATCGCTGGCTGACCAGCGCCGCCGCGCAACCGTGGCTCCTGTTGGCTGCAAACGCCGCGGACGATGTGCTCCTGCTCACGCGCCGCCTCCGCGAGCACCTTTCCCTCCAACAGACGCATTTGGTCTTGGAGCAAGTTGACCTGCGCCGCCGCGCCAAAGCGAAGTTCACCACGCCGGAAGGACTGTTTTTCACCCGGGTCGGGCTAGAACAAGCCACCGATGAAGTGGTCGCTCGCTATAAGGCCGAGCGATTTCCGCGCGACCGGCCCGTCTTCGATCTTTGTTGCGGCATTGGCGGCGACGCCATGGCCCTGGCGACGCGCGGCGCCACCATCGGCGTCGATCGCGATCCGATTGCCGCCTTGTTCGCGCGGCTCAATTTACAGCAGACCCGCCTGGCAAATTCAGCGCGAGCCGCCGCGGAGGTGCGCGTCGCCGCCGTCGAAGAACTGGAATTATCTGAGGCTGCCGCCTGGCACCTCGACCCGGACCGCCGCGCCACAGGCAGCCGGGTCACACGCGTCGAGCGGTATGAACCGGGACCGGAGGTCGTCGAGCGGTTGCTCCGCGCCTGTCCGGCCGGCGCGATCAAGCTTGCCCCCGCCGCCGAGTTGTCTCGCGAGTGGAGCACGGCGGCCGAATCCGAATGGATCAGCCGCGACGGAGAATGCAAACAGCTCGTCGCCTGGTTTGGTTCGCTGGCGCGCGAGCCCGGTCGCCGCTGCGCCACCATTCTCCGCAACCATTCGCCGACGGTCCGAACGGTGGTCGGGCGCGAAGAGATCGATTTCGTGTCGGCGCGCCAAGTCGATCGCTTTGTCTACGAGGTCGACGCGGCGGTGCTCGCCGCGCGGTTGACCGGCCAACTCGCCGCGGAGCACGGACTGTTGGCCATCGATCCGCATGGCGGGTACTTGACCGGTCCGGACGTGGTGCAGGACGCGGCGTTAACTCCATTTGAGGTCTTGGAAACGCTTGCTTTCGACCGCAAACGCTTGAAGGGAGCGCTCGCCGCACGCGGCATCGGACGATTAGAGATCAAAAAGCGAGGGCACTTTCCCGACCCCGCCGTCCTCCGCCGCGAGCTGGCCACTGCCGGCCCGGAGTCGGCGACGTTGCTGCTGGCGCAACTCGAAACATCGAGCGCGGCGATTCTGGCGCGGCGGATTGTCGTTCCACAGTCAACCTAACGACCGCGGCGCGGCGCATGTTGCCTGCGGCGCCGGACCCGCGCAACATGCTGGCGTTATTGCGCCCGGCCGAAACAGGCCAAGCACATGTCGTCGCTCTGGGCGCGGCCGCCGACAAATCGGCGGACGTCGTCGAGAATATGCTTGCCGAGCGAAGCGACATCTTTCGCGTCGGCGGCGAGTTGGCGCTCCAGCCGTTTCAGCCCGTACAGTTCGTTGTTGACGTTCATCGCCTCGCTGATGCCATCGGTGAAGAGCGTGAGAAAATCTCCCGGCGCAAGTTGGTAGGTCGCCTGCTCGTATTCGAAGCCGTCGGTGACGCCCAGGGGAACCCCCGTGATTTCGTCGCCGATCGGCCGCACTTGCTTGGGACCGTGGCGCAAGAGCGGCGCCATGTGTCCGGCATTGACCAGCGTCACCTCGTGGGAGAATGGATCGAGGACGGTCAAGACAAAGGTCACGAAACGATCTTCCCAACCGCTGTGGCAAAAATTCGAATTCACGCGGCGAACCGCCGCGGCGGGCGTCTGCTCCAGCGCGAGGGCATACCGCACGTCCGAAGAGACTTTGGCCATCAGCAAGGCCGCGGAGATGCCTTTGCCCGACACGTCGGCCAAAACGACCCCCAGCCGGCCATTGGTGAGTCGAATGTAGTCATAAAAATCGCCGCCGACCTGGTTGGCCGGCAAGTAGTAATCGAAAAAGCGGTAGCCGTCGATCAAGGGGGGCGCCGACGGCAGCAACCCGCGCTGGACTTTGTGCGCCAACTCGAGATCGCGGTGCAAGGCTTGTTGGCGGAGCGACATTTCGTGGAGTTGCGCGTTCTCCATGGCGAACGCCGCCTGATTCGCGACTCCCACGAGGACATCCAGATCGTCCTGGGTAAATCGCTGTCGCTGATCGGTCGTATCGACTTGAATTACGCCCAACGCGTTGTTTTCGCTGTTGACCAGCGGAGCGCACATCATCGAGCGGATGCGGAAATCGGCGATGCTTTGCGCCATGTCGAAGCGCGCGTCGTTTGAAGCATCGGCCGAGAGGATCGCCTGCTTCGAGGTCATCACCGCCTGCACGATGGTGCGGCTGATCCGGCCTTGGTCTTCTTGGCCCACGCGGCGATGCTTGACCGCCTTCGGAACCAGTTTTCCGTCGGGCATGCTGAGCACGATAAAGCCCCGGTCGGCTTGCAGAAAAATCTTAAACAGGCTATCCAGCAATTTGGGCAGCAGCGAATCCAGCGAGATCGTGCGGTTCAAGCCGTGCGTGATCTCGAGCATCGCCCGCAACTTCACCTCCGGGTTGGCGTTCAACCGCGCGAACGACAAGCTAGAAGAAACGTCGAGCTTGGACATGATCGTCGCCGGCTCGCGTGTGGCAGCATCGTCCAGCAACAGCGGCATGGCGCCGGCCACGCTCAAACCGGCCGTGCTCGGCGACAATTCCTCGGTGGGTTCTTTCTCGAAGAAAGCAAAGGTCCAATCGCAAATCCGCACCCGATCGCCGGTCTGCAATCGTTGCGGGGCTTGAATCAACGTCCCGTTGACGATGGTGCCGTTGCGGCTGTGCAGGTCCTCAATGATGAATTGATCGTTGACGTGGTTGATCTGCGCGTGCTGCCGGCTGACCGCGCCGACCTCGATCACGACATCGCAGTCGGGGTGCCGGCCCAATATCGAGCGTTCGCCCGCCAATGGAAACCGATGGCCGATGCGCGATCCCTGAACTAATTTAAGAAATGCCATACCTGCCATGAAGATAAAAACAAGCAGGCCGCAGCGCGGCGAGGAAGTCGCCGCCATCAGCGCCGGCCGAAGCGAACCAAGCGCCGGATCGCAGCCTTTCCGCGACGACTGCCGGCCCGAAACGTACCCGTGATTGTAGGTCCAGCCGCCGCATAGGGTCAACGGCCGGACGATCATCCGGCGAACTTGCCGAAATCCTCGCAATGGCGAGGGCGGACTAGCGCCGAAACCATGCCGAGCCGATCGCCGTTGCCGCATTCCATTTCGCTGCGGCCATTTACTTCGCGACGGGCGGTCATTCCGCCGCTTCTGTCCGCGGTTGGATCAAGAGCATGCAGAAAATCGATAAGAGGGCCGCAGCCGCCAGCAGGCCCAAGATCGCCGCCAGGGCCACACCGTGATCGCGCAGCCGGCCAAAACCCCAGTCCGCGAATCCGCCGCAGCCAATGCTGATAAAATTCATCATCCCATACCCCGTCGCACGGAGATCGGGCCGCGCCACCTGACAAAGAACCGGCATGGTGTTGCAGTCAAAAAATCCCCATCCGACTCCAAACACCACCAAGAACAGAATGGCCACCGACAAATGGCCCGTGCTCGGCGCGTATCCCAGCCCTGCCAGGGCAGGCAGAAACAGCGCCATCCCCAGCGCGCTAACATAAATTCGACCACGGATCGTGCGCCGCATCCAGCGATCGGCGAGCCACCCGCCGCCGAGCGCGCCGAAAATCGCCGCGGCTTGCCAAGGGAGGGTCGCAGAGATCCCTGCCCGGCCTTGACCAATTCCGAATTGCTCCTTGAGCACCGCAGGCATCCAATCGCGCACAATCCAGGCCGACAGCGCCGGCAGCGTGAAGCAGAGCACGAGCAGCACGAACGAACGATTGCCGAACAATTCCTTGAGACTCGCTCCGGGCGACGTGCGGCCTTTGCTCGGCGCCTCCGTGGACGGCGCGTCGCGCAAAAAGAGCGCGAGCAAAATGGCGTAGAGAACGCCCACGATCCCACATAGTTCAAAAGCGCCGCGCCAACCCAGCGCGGCGCTATCGGCGGCGTAGCCTCCCAAGCCGCCGAGAATCACGCCGGCGTAGATACCCATCTGATGCACGCCGATCGCGCGTGAGCGTGTCGTACTTGGATGAAAATCGGCGATCAGCGCGAGCGCCGCTGGAATATAAAACGCTTCGCTCAAGCCCATCAAAGCTCGCGTGAACAACAATTGTTCGGCCGTCGCCACCTGGCCGGTGGCCCACGTAACGGCCGGCCAAATGAGCAGACTGGCGGTTATCACCCAGCGCCGGCTGAAGCGGTCGGCCAAAAAGCCGCCGAGCGGGCTCGAGAGCGCATAAACCCATTTGAACGCCGCCAGAATTCGGCCCCAACTTTCCTGATCCGTGAGGCCGGACAGATCGTGAGCGATTGAGAACTTCATCGAGGCCAGCATTTGGCGGTCGAGATAGTTCAGCATGGCGACCGGCGCCAAGAGCGCCACAATCCGCCATGCCATTCGCCGCGCATACGGGTCATCCGAAGCGAACATCACGGCGGTAGTTCCAATGAGCCGTTTGAAAATAAATGAACGACGAGCAACCTCTTGAATAGGGCAACAGGTTGCGATGCAGATCGCGACTTAGGATATCTAGTCCGCGCAGTTTACCGCAATGGCCCGCGCTTGCCGCAATGGGTTTGCCGACCGCCATGATGGGTCCGCAGAATCAACTTGGCACGAAAACATGCGCTTATACCGTCATCTTCGCGTACGCATTTCGCGGATTTCGAACTTTTCACCTTTTTTGGCGCCGGTAAGCTGCTCTTGTCGCCCGCTGGGCAAACAAGGTAATATCTCCGCGCAAGTTTCTCTCCTTCGCGCAGCCTTTGAAGATTCGCTCGCCGCTCGCAGGAGAAGCTCGCTTCCGCCGTGGTTGTTTGCACAAGGATGTCGCCGTGCGCCCGTCATGGATTTTGACCGCTTTCTTAGCTTGGTCCGCCTGCGCCGCTGCCGCGCGCGCGGATGCTGGAGATGATCAGTACGCGGTCGCCGCCGGCAACTATGCCCACGGCCGGTGGGATCTGGCGACGAAAGAATTTCGCGACTTCATCAAAGCCTATCCCAAACATCCGCGGGCCAATCGCGCGATTTTCTATCTCGGCGAGGCGCTCGTCCAGCAAAACAAGTTCGCCGACGCGGCGCCTTATTTCACGGACTTCATGAAGCGCGATCCAGGCAACCCGCTCGCCAAACAGGCGCTGTTTCGCGCCGGCGAAGCGGCCTATATGACCGGCCAAGGAGACGACGCGCAGGAAAAGCTCCATCAATTCTTGGAGCACTATCCCGACGACAAGCTGAACGGCTACGCGATTCCTTATTTGGGCGATTTGGCGGTCGCGCGCGATGATCCGAAGACGGCCGAGAATTATTACAACGAAGGGCTGCAACACTTTCCTCACGGACCGCTGGCCGACGATTGCCGCTTTGGACTGGCGCGCACGCTGCAAATGCAAGGCGACCTGAAGCAGGCGATCAAACTGTACGGAGAATTGGCGGCCAAGTCCGGCAGCGACTTGGCCGACTCCGCGCAATTTCAACTCGGAGCGATCTATTATTCGCAGAAAAAATACGATGACGCCGATTTGGCGCTGAAGAATTTTGATGTCGCCTTTCCCGACAGCCGCTGGGTGAATAAAGCCCGCGTGCTGCGCGCCAAGACTTTGACCCAGCAAGGTGACTTTGCCGCTTCGCAACTTTTGCTGGAGGCGGCCAGTCGCGCCCCGGAAATCCAGTCGGGCGAATGGAACTTGGAATATCAGCTCACCCGCGGCGAGAACTTCGTGGCCGAGCAAAAGTATAAAGCAGCGGTCGAACCGCTCGAAGCCTTTCTGCGCGTGCAACCGCGCGGCGGCGACAGCTTGCAGGCGATTGCCAATCTCGTCGTGGCCAAAGCGCAACTCAAAGATCTCGCGACGGCGAAGCTGCAATTCGCGAATTTTTGCGATCAGAAGCCCCCTGACGAATTGCGGCTGCCGGTGACGCAGAATCTGGCGGATGCCGCGTTTGCCGCCGGAGATAAAGCCTGGGCGGCCGAATTGTACAGCGCCCTTTCGGCCGCCGGCAATCCGCCGCACTACATCAAGCAAGGACTCGCTGGCTTGGCCCGCTGCCAAGTGCAAAGCGAGAAGCTGACCGATGCCAACTCGACGCTCGAGCGGCTCGTCAACGAGTATCCCGACGATGCCAAAACAGCCGAGGCCGCCTTTCTTCGCGGCCGCGTTCTTGAGCAGAACGGCCAACTCGATCCAGCGTTGAGCATGTATCAACTGGTCCTTGATAAATTTGCCGACAGCCGCGAAGCTCCGCAGGCGATGTTGGCAGCCGCGCGGCTGCACGAAAAACAACATCAAGGCGAACTCGCTGCCAGTCTGTACGAGCAATTTGTCGATCGCTTTCCGAAATCCAAGGATGTGGATGCCGCCCTTTATGGATGGGCCTGGGCCCTGCGCGACCTGAATAAGCCCGACCGCGCGGACGCGCTCTTTCAGCGGCTGCACGCCGAGTTTCCGGAGAGCAAGTATTGGCCCGACGCGACCTATCGACTGGCCGAGCGGAGTCTCGCCGCCAAGAAGTACGATCAAGCCGACGCGCTGTTGGATTCGCTGTTGAAGGCCAAACTGGATAGCGCGATGAAACAACATGCGCTCTATTTGCGCGGCCAAGTCGCCATCGCCGCCGAGCGCTGGCCCGAGGTCAGCGAACGGATGAGCGCTCTGGCGACCGAGTTTCCGCAAGGCGAGCTGCGCTTGCCGGCCGACTATTGGACCGCCGAGGCCGCCTATCGCCAAAACAACTTTACGAAGGCCGGAGAACTCTATACCGCTCTAGCGGCGCAAATCGGCGGGCGCAAGGAAAACTGGCTCGCGCTGGTTCCGCTGCGTCAAGCACAAGTCCTGGCGCAAGAGAAAAAATGGGATCAAGCGGCCGAGATCGCCGCGCGGATCGAAACAGACTTTCCCGGCTTTGAACAACAGTACGAGGCCGACTATTTGCTGGGCCGATGTAAGGCGAGCCAAGCCGATTTCGAGGGCGCGCGGCAAGCTTACCAAAAAGTTCTCCGCTCGCCGACCGGCGGAAAATCCGAAACGGCCGCCATGGCACAATGGATGATCGGCGAAACCTATTTCCATCAGACCCAATTTGAGGCCGCCCTCCGCGAATACTTGCGCGTGGAACCCTTGTATGATTATCCGCGCTGGCAAGCCGCGTCGCTGCTGCAAGCCGGCAAATGTTACGAAAAATTGGGCCGAACCCGCGAGGCGGCCGAAACGTATGGTCGGGTGTTGCAGGCCTATCCGCAAACCGAATTCACTGACGAAGCGAAGTCGCGCCTCAATGCGGTGCAAGCTCAGACTGCCAATAAGCCGATGAACAAGGCAGGCTAGCAGTCTGTTGACGTATTCGACAGGCTGCGTCATCGCCCGGATGCGATGCCAAAATGACGACGCAAGTCGTTATTTTGCGAGCCGTGCGAAGCTCGGCTCTGCACTTGGCGAGGTTGAAAAATGCCACCAGGCCATTTTTCAACAGGCTGCTAGCCGCGCAAACTGGGGCGGGCCGAATAGATCGCTTCGCGGCTGCAACGTGCCCTCCGCCAAGGGCTGAAGTTTTAACAAGCAGCCCTTCGGCGCTGCCTAGTCGGAAAGGTTCCTATTCGTTTCGCAGAGTTCGCAGCTTATCGAGCCTGGCAAAATTTTTTATCAGGACCGGATGCGAGCGCTTGGCCGCGGCGTCTCGCGCCGCTTTGCGTTTGTTCCATTTCGGCAAGGATGCTGTCATGCAAAATTCACCTCGACGGTTGGCCCGGTTGTTGTCGCGCGGGATTTCGCGCGTGCTGGCGCTTGGGCTGTTGGCCGTTTTTGCAACCGCCCCTCGTTTGACCGTGGCGGGTCAGCCCAACCGCGATATTCCGCTATCGAATGCGCCAGCGGGCGGCGGAACTGCCAGCTCGACTCCCGCGGACAACTCCGCGGACGCAGGCGAGGAAGTGACCGTCTCGAAGCGCAGCCTGTTCGGCATCATCCGCGAAGGGGCGGGCCCGCTGATCATTCCCTTGCTGCTCTGCTCGTTTGTGTTGCTCGTCTTCACATTTGAACGGACGATCAGTCTGCGCATGAGCCGCGTGATTCCCGGCCCGTTTGTTAAACGCTTTTTGCACCAATTGCAAGAAGGCCAACTCGACCGCGAGCAAGCGGCGGCCATCTGCGCGGAAAATGGCAGCCCAATCGCCAAGATTTTTGGCGCGGCCAGCAAAAAGTGGGGCAAATCGGCCGTGGAAGTCGAACAAGCGCTGATCGACGCGGGCGACCGCGCCGGCCACGAACTGCGCCGCTATCTCCGCGTCTTCAATGGCGTCGCCACGGTCAGCCCGATGTTCGGGCTTCTCGGCACTGTGGCCGGCATGATCCAAGCCTTCAGCGATATTTCATCTTCGCACGCGATGGGCAAGCCCGAGTTGCTGGCCAAGGGAATCAGCGAAGCGCTGGTGATGACCGGAATGGGCCTCACCGTCGCGATTCCCGCCCTGATTCTGTATTGGACGTTTGCCGGCATGGTCGATCGGCTGATCGTGCGAATTGACCTCTTAGGTCAAGATGTGGTCGGCGCGATCTCGGCCGAAGCATTGCAAGAGGCAGCCAAAGCGCGTGGCAAGCGGAGCGCCGCCTAGATCGCCTCGCGTGCGCCGAGCAACTTCGCCCGGCCGCGCTCGCGAACGGAAGCCCAACGCCAGCGATCCGGAACCGTGCTCGAACCGCTTGAAGGAATCTGCCATGCCGCTCAAGACCTTGCCGCAAGAAGAGCCAACGCTCAACTTAATCTCGATGATCGACGTAATGCTCGTTTTGACCGTGTTTTTCATGGCCGCCACCCGGTTCATTGAAGAGGACCATCGGATCGACATCAAGATCCCCACCGTGAAGGACAAAGGCGCTTTAACGTCGGCTCCGGACCCGAAAGTCGTCAGCGTTTACCCAGACGGTCAGGTCGCTCTCTCCGGCAAAACTGTCACGCTAGAAGAACTCACGAACCGCTTGTCCGCCGCCCGAAGCCAATATAGCGGGCTGACGGTCCTGGTCCGTGGAGACAAAGCGGCGACGCATGGTCGAATGACCGAGGTGTACGACGCGTGTCGCCGGGCAGGGGTCGCCGAGCTGGCGATTTCCGTCAAGCTCGACACGAAGCAGCGCTAGCACCGCGGCGCCGAAACCTCTTCGCGTCGGGCGAACCCGCGCTGGGCTTGGCCGCGGCGCGACAAGCGGTCGCGCGCTGAGTCGGCGACTTGGTTTCCTGCATCTCCGCAGCCCTATTACTTTGGTTTTCGCGATTCGGTGGGCCATGAGTTGGGACGCCTTCAGCCGCTTTTTTTCGCACGCCAACCTCCCCTGGATTATCCTGTGGCTGGGGCTGATCGTGTTGATCGTGGGCCTGATCGCGCTGATGCGGACCCACTGGGGACAATCGAACCCGCTGCGCAAGTGCGCGGTCTTGTCGCTGCTGGTACACCTGTTGTTGGCGGCCTATGCCACCACGGTTGAAATCGTCACCACGGTTTCGGCTGGACCGCCTGGCGACGGCGGAGGCAATCCTTGTAGCGTTTCGCTGGTCGGCGGCGACTACGGCGAGAATGGCGTCGAGGGCACCAGCGACGGCATCGGTCCGCGCCCTTGGGAGCGCTTCGCCAATGGGCCGGCCACGTTGCCGGTCGCCAGCGAGCTAGCGCGCGCAATCGAGCCGGCGCCGACCGCGCCGAGTCGGTTGGTGAACGAGTTGGATTTTTCAGCGCCGAGTTCGACGCCGATTCCCCTCCCCAGCGATGCGATCGCGAGCCGGGTGCTGGAGGTGACAAGCGACCTGCCGAGCCCGAAACGCGGCGCCTCGACCGCCGAACCCATCGACGAGGTCAAACCCCAAAAAGCCACGGCGATCGTGCCGGTCATGCCGACGGTCGCTGCGCCCGATCGAGTCGCGATTGCGACCCTGCCGCCTTTAACCGGCCCTGATCCGGCCAATTTGCCGGCGACGGCGGATGCCGCGCCGCTGACGGCGATTCCTTCGTCCATTGCGTTGCCGAAAGAAGTGACGAACTTGGCATCGTTGCCGCCGCGCGCGATGTCGCCTGCCAAAGTAGAACCGATCGGCGATCCTTTCGGTAATGGAGACGGCACGCCCAAAACGGCCACTTGGGCCAACACGCCCAATGGCGCGACGCCCACCGCGCCGGCCGACGCCGCCAACATCGACCCCTTGACCGCCGTTCCAACTCCATACTTGTTGCGGGTCGCTCCGAATCATGGCGGAGCCGTCCGCCGCGGCGGCGGTTCTCCCGAAGTCGAGGCCTCGGTTCAATCGGCCCTCGAATGGCTGGCTGCCAATCAAAACGCCGATGGCCGCTGGGAAGCCAAACGCTTCGGCGCGGGCAAGGAACGCAACGTGCTCGGCCACGATCGGCATGGCGCGGGAGCGCGCGCCGACACGGGCGTGACCGGGTTGGCGCTCTTGGCCTTGCTCGGCTCCGGCAATACGCATCGCGAAGGCAAGTATTCCACTACCGTTCGTAAAGGGCTCGAGTTCTTGCTGAATTCGCAAGCCCGCGACGGAAATCTCGGCGGCGATGCCGAAACCTTCGCGTTCATGTATTGTCACGGCATGGCGACCTTGTCGATCAGCGAAGCCTACGCCATGACGCACGACAGCCGGCTCGAACCATTTGTCCATCGGGCGATCGACTTCACCGTCAGCATGCAGCATCCGCAAGCCGGCGGCTGGCGCTATCAGCCGAACGACACCGGCGATACGAGCCAACTCGGCTGGCAATTGATGTCGTTGAAAAGCGCGGAGTTGGCTGGAATCCCCATTCCGCAGCGTACCCGCGATGGCATGGTCCGCTTTCTGAAAGGGGTGACGTTTGGCGCGCATAATGGCCGCGCGAGCTATCGGCCGGACGAACGAGCCAGCCGCACGATGACCGCGGAAGCGCTCGTCTGCCGCCAATTCCTCGGTATGGAACGGTCTAACCCGGCCAGCGACGAGGCGGGCGACTTCGTCCTTGAAGAGTTGCCCAGCGCGAGCAAGATGAATCTGTACTATTGGTACTACGGCTCGCTGAGCATGTATCAACTGCAAGGCGACTATTGGCGCAAGTGGAATGACGCCTTGCAGCCGGCCCTGCTCAAAACGCAAGAGGCAGGCGGAGAGTTGAAAGGGAGTTGGAGCCCCGACGACGACCAGTGGGGCGGTTATGGCGGGCGGGTCTATGCCACCGCGATGGCGACCTTGTGCCTCGAGGTCTATTATCGCTATTTGCCGCTCTACGGCGATCAAAACGCAATCGCGGAAAAGCCGCACAAATAGCCGCGCCCATCGCGCCAGCGGCGATCGACACCCGCCCGCGCTTGCGATCGCCCGCCAGCCATTGCCGTGGATTTTCGCGCTGGCCGCAACCGGCCGGCCTTCCGGCTTCGCTAGCCGATATCTCAACGGCCCTCTACAATTCCGATACGCTCCGCGGAATGGGAACCGGTCCGCGGCCGCGCGGAAATCGATCCAAATAGCGGCCGTCTTGCCGCGCTCTCCGCGTGCTGACTCTTGGTCCTCGTCGTCTTGAATTCAGGATTATGACATGCCGCAATTCAGTCAATTCGCCGAATCCATCACTGCCGAATCGGCGTTTACGGTCTTGGCCGCCGCGAAGAATTTGAAGGCGGCCGGCAAACGGGTCATCGAGTTGGAGATCGGCGATAGCCCGTTTCCCGCCGTCGAACCCGCCCGGCTGGCGGCCCTGCGATCGCTCCAATCGGGCCTGGCGCAATACGGCCCTTCGGCCGGCCAACCGGCCTTTCGCGAGGCGGCTGCGCAGTACGTTCAGAGGCGCTATGGCCTCGCCGCTTCGGCCGCGAACATTACCGCCGGCCCCGGCGCCAAGCCGTTCGAACTCTTTTTCTGCGAGGCGTTCCTCAACCCGGGCGATGGCGTCCTGGTCTTCAGCCCTTACTTTCCGACCTATCTGCCGAACATCGCGCGGCGCGGCGGCCGCGTGGTGCTTTCCGAATTGCAGCAGGCGCATGAATTTCGTCCGAGCCTATCTGACATCGAACGCTTCTTGAAGTCAGACCCGCAGCCGCGGGCGATCTTTTTGAATAGTCCGCACAACCCGACCGGCGGCGTGGCGACCTTGCAGGACCTGAAAGCGATCGCCGATTTGGTGCGCGGCAGCCAGATCATGGTCTTTGCGGATGAGCCCTACGATCGGATGGTCTGGCGCGGAGCGCATCATTCGCTCCTCGCGCAGCCCGATATGTTCGAGCATTGCGTCGCCGCTTACACGTTCAGCAAGTCGTTTAGCATGTCGGGCTGGCGATTGGGCTTTTCCGTGAGCCATCCGGCCGTCGCGGACCGCTTCGCCCAGTTGGCCAATACGGTCTTGTCGTGCGTGCCGCCGTTTGTGCAAGAAGCAGGAGTCGCGGCCCTCACCGACGAAACCGGCCAATGCGAGCGGCGAATGAAGACTTTTCGTCAAAAACTCGACATTCTGATTCCCGGCTTGAATCAGATCGCCGGGGTACAATGTCTCGATCCGGCCGGAACTTTTTATGCCTTTCCATGCGTCAAGGAGATTTGCAATCGGTTGCAGATCACGTCGCACGGTTTAGCGCTCTATTTTTTGGCGGGCGCCGCTGACGATCTGGGCGTGGCCTGTCTCGGCGGCGAGTGTTTCGGCGCGGCGGGCGCCGGGTTTCTCCGGTTTAGCTGCTCCGAGCCGGACGAGAATCTCCGCGCGGCGCTGGAATTCTTGCCGGTCGCCATTGGACGAACTGACCGGGTCGAACGCTATTTACAAGCGCATCCCGAGTTTCGCTTGCGGCAGCCATACCCGAATTGATTGGCAGCCGCCCTCTCGCGACGGGCTGGCGGTCTTGTATAATCGGAGGTTCGTTGCGGCGCGCCAATCGCTCGCCGCCGCCGTTTTGCCGCGCGCGGACCGAACCTGTCTCGCTCGCGCGCCTCTCTCTTTAGAAAATCAGCAGACAAGGACAATGCAGTTATGGCAAGTTGCGTCTTGGCCTATTCCGGCGGGCTCGATACGTCGGTCATTCTCGGCTGGTTGCAAGACCAGGGCTATCAATGCCACGCGGTCTATGTCGATTTGGGCCAGCCCTGCGAAGACCGCCAAGCAATCTTGAACAAAGCCAAAACGTGCGGCGCCGCCTCCGCCCGCATCGTTGATGTCCAAGAGGAACTATGCCGCGACTTCGCCTTTCCGGTCATGCAGTGGCAAGCCAAATACGAAGGGGTCTACTTGCTCGGCACGTCGATCGCGCGCCCGCTCATTTCCAAAGTCTGTCTGCAAGTCGCCCAAGAAGTCGGCGCCGATGCATACGCCCACGGAGCGACCGGCAAAGGCAACGATCAATGCCGCTTTCAACTGGCGGCCGAAGCCTTGAACCCGGCCGTAAAGCTGATCGCGCCGTGGCGAATCGAAAAGTTCCGTCAGACCTTTCCCGGCCGCCGCGAAATGATCGACTATTGCGCGGCGAAAAACATTCCTGTCAAAGCGAGCGTTGCCAAACCCTATAGCTCGGACGAGAACTGTTTGCATATCAGTTACGAAGCGGGCAAGCTCGAGGACTTGGAGGTCAACGGCGTTGAACTCGTCGATTTCGGGATGACAACCGCGCCGCAACAGGCCCCGGACAAAATCGAGCAGATTACTCTTTCGTTTGAGGCTGGCGTGCCGTTCGCCCTCGATGGCCAGCGGCTCAGTCCGTTACAGATGGTCAAGGAACTGAACACGATCGGCGGCCGCAACGGCGTGGGCCGCATCGACATGGTCGAGAACCGATTCGTCGGCATGAAAAGCCGCGGCGTGTATGAAGCGCCGGCAATGACCATTTTGTACGACGCGCATCGGCTGATCGAGCAGTTGACCATGGATCGCGATTTGATGCATCTGCGCGATCGGCTCGCGCCCGAAGTCGCCGAGATGGTCTATTACGGCTTTTGGTACACGGCCAAGATGGATGCGCTGCTGGCGTTCAATCGCGAGGCGCAAAAGCATGTCACGGGTGAGGTCCGCCTGAACTTGTACAAGGGGAACATCATGGTGGATGGCCGCAGCAGCCCGAACAGCTTGTACGACGAAGGCATCGCCAGCATGGAGGGAGGCTCGTCCTCATACAATCAGACCGACGCCGAAGGCTTTTTGCGCATTCAGGGGCTGCCGTACCGCGTGCAAGGCCGCGTCACTCCGCGAACGCTCTAACAATCGGCTTCATTGAGATGGCCGCCAGCTCGACGCCGACTGCGGCAAGACAAAAGATGCGGTCGGCGGAACGGACACGAAGGGACGCTTTCGCGCCGCCTCCGGCCGGAGGCGTATGATTTTTGCTCGACCGGTCCATGGGACCGGCTATTTGCTGCGGCGCTTGCGAGCGAACAGCAAACCGAGCAGGCCGAGGCCGGCGAGGACCAAGGTCGAGGGTTCCGGCAGCGGTGCGTTGTGACCGTTCTGGCCGTTGAAGGCGTTCACGATCGCCGCAATGTCGTTGCCATCGACTTGGCCGCTGTAATTCGCGTCGCCGTTGGCCCAACCGCCCAAGTGGAGGTTAAATCCGTTCACGGCCGCCGCGATCTCGTTGCCGTCGACCTTGCCGTCGAGGTTCAAGTCGCCGAAGAACGTGTACTTCACCAAAGTGGCGTTGCCGTCGATCGACACATTATCGAACGTCGTCAGGCCATTCGTGTTGTTGATCACGCCGAGGCCGGTGATCGTGTCGCCGCTGCTGGTCATCAGGCCGTTGCCCGATTGACCGGCGCGGGCCATGTCGGCAACGCTGGCCAGCGTCGTCGTGGCGGCGCCGGGGCTGCCGTTGTTGATAATGATGTCATTGTTCTTCAGATCGACGGTGCCGTAGTAGGCGCGGCTGCCGAGCGCCGCGCCGTCATTGTCGATCGACAACGAGTTTAGCACGCTGACCTGGTTCGGGTCGCCGGCGGAATTAGCGCCGCTGGTGGCAACGGTCGCTTTGGCGGCCGTATGCGTGCTGTCGCCATGCACGGTCAAGCTGCTCTGCACGAATTGATTGGCTGTCAGCTTGGCATTGTTGGCGACGGTCGTGCTGCCGTTGCCGGTCACGTTGCCGACGGTCGAGGTGCCCGTTGCGGCATTGAGCGTGCCGTTATTGGACACGTCGCCAACAGTGAGGGTCGCCGAGTTTGACTCGTTCAGGTTGGCCGTCTTGCCGCTCGAAACGGTCAAACCGCCTT
>DASRSE010000159.1:0-10083 GCA_035656655.1 Pirellulales bacterium | reverse complement strand
TGGAGATTCTGCAACTGCCGATCCAGGCATTGCAAGAGCGAATCGAGCAGGAAATCCAAGAGAATCCGTGCCTCGACATTCTCGAAAGCGATCCGGATCTGCCGGATGAAGAAGAGGCGAACCAGGCCGAAAAGCCGGATGCTCCGACGATCGACGAAAAAGAATTGGTGGTCGACGAAAATCGAGACAACAAAGACGACTTCGAACGTCTGATGGAGATGGATCAGGAGTGGCCTGATCATTTCGAGGAGCGGACGCGCCAATCAAGCCAGCGGATCGATGAAGAATCGGACCGCAAGCACGACGCTATGGCCAACATGGCCGAGCGACCGCAGACGCTGCACGATTATCTCCACGATCAGTTGAGCTGGTACGAATTGTCCGCGCCGGTACGGGCGATGTGCGACCGGATCATCTACAACCTCAATCCGAACGGCTATCTGCAAGGCCGGCTCGAGGATCTGCTTGACCCGGACGCCGGCCCGGAACAGTTAACGCTGGCCCAAGAGGCGTTGTCGCTGATTCAAAAGCTCGATCCGCCCGGCGTCGGTGCCCGCGATGCACGCGAGTGCTTGTTGCTGCAATTGAAAGTCGGGATGCCCTACTATCAGGAACTGCACAAGCTGATCTCGAATCATTTGGAAGACTTGGAATACAACCGGCTGCCGGCGATCCAGCGCAAGACGAATTACTCGATCGATACGATTCAGGCCGCGCTCGAACAACTGCGGCACTTGAACCCGCACCCCGGCGCGAACTTCACGAGCGCCTTTGTGCCGACGGTGACGCCCGACGTGTTCCTCGAGCAGGACGACAATGGCAAGTACAAGGTGCGGCTAGAAGACGGCAGGACGCCGAGCCTCTACATCAGCCCCTACTATCGACAGCGGCTGCAAAGCGCGGATGCCACGCCGGAAGAAAAAGAGTACATCAAGCGAAAGATCAACTCCGCCCAATGGCTGATCGAATCGATCGAGCAGCGGCGCAACACGCTTACGCGGGTGGCCCAGGCGATCGTCGAGCATCAGACCGAGTTTTTGAACAAAGGGCCTGAACATATCGAGCCGCTCAAGATGCAGCAGATTGCCGACAAGGTCAAGGTGCACGTCACCACGGTCAGCCGGGCGGTGGACGACAAATGGATTCAGACCCCGCGCGGACTCTACCCGCTCAAGAAATTCTTCGTCGGCGGCACGATGAGCGCGGCGGGCGAAGAAGTCGCTTGGGATGCGGTCCGGCTGAAGCTGCACGAAATCGTCGACAAGGAAAACAAGCAGGCGCCCTATAGCGACGACGATTTGGTGAAGGAGCTCGCGAAGCACGGGTTGACCGTCGCCCGGCGAACGGTGACGAAATATCGCAAGGCGATGAATATCCCTAGTTCGCGTCAGCGCCGCGACTGGGCGCTGGGCGATCCGGCGCCGGCCGAAGCGCACCTGTCGCACGAATCCGACGGCGCAGCGGAAACAGACGAAGCGGAGTCGCTGGCGGAAGCCGCCGAGCACGCGGCGCCCGACTTGGCCGCCGAATAAAAATCGCGTTGCGGAAAGCAATTCAACCCCGCCGACCGACCGCACGGGGTGGATGCCTGGGCCTTATTTGACCACGGTCTCAAGCCAGTCCAGCAGCGTCTGCGGATCGGCCGAAAAGGGCCGCTCGTTTCGCCGCAGCGCAGCTCCTTTCGGCAGGTCGGTCTCGGCTGGCACGGCGCATTGGGCCAACAAGACCGCCCGCGGCAGCACCTCCTTGAGGACTTCCGCCAGGTCGCCAAACGAGCGCAGCAAGCCGGGCAGAATCGCCGCCGCCTGAATCGGGCGGCCTGCCGGATCAAGTAGCGCAGCGTAGCTGAGGAGCATCTCCTCGACGGCCAATCCGGTCACGCGCGGCTCAACCGCGGCCGCAAACAGCGCGACCAGCGCTGCATCGCGGCGGCCGCACAAGATCAGCCGCCTGGGTTCGTGCTCTTTGATCATTCGCACGCAGGCCAGCAACACATCGGCGACACGCAGAGAAAGCACCGAGCGGCCGACTAAAAAGGTATTGTAGGCCAGATCGGCCTCCACGCTGGCCAGCGGATCGACTTTCGCCAGCCCTGCGGATGACTGCCAGACTTGCCGCGAACCGACCGCGCACGGTTCGACAACCGCGAACCCATGTCCGGACATTTTGATCGCTTGAACAAAAGACGCGGCCTCTTGAACGGGCGGGCTATCATTGCCGGCAACCCAAATTAACAACGTGCCACGCTTGGCCGGCGCGAAAACGAGATCGATCGTGGGACCGGCCGGCAGCGATTCCAACTTGGCGTTTCCCAATCGGAGCGCCTCGAGCAAGGGAACTTTTTTCGCTGGCGGGAAATCGGTCAAGCCGCGCAAATCCTCACGCACGATCGTGAAAAAGTGCTTCGATCGCAGCGCGCCGTTTACCTGTCCGTCGCGGGTGACCTGCAACTCGCGCGCGGATCGCACGACCGTCTTTGCCTCTGCCAGTGGTTCCGGGCCGGCGCTGCTCGGCAGCCATTGCTGAAGAAAGCGGTAGACATTCTGCCGCATCGGCAAGCTCAAGCCGTGCTTTTCGGCGACCGTGTTGATTTTCAGAGCGGTCGGCGCGTCGGCGACTTGGAACAGATGCTCGGCTTCTGCGCAGGTGGCCCGAGCCCCGGCGATCGGAAAAAAGTCGAATTCCGCGACCCCGAGCATCGTCGGCCGCGGCGCCCGCAGAGCCAGCAAGCCCGCATGATCAATTCCGGCGCTGGCGAAACCGAACAGGTCCTGCTCGGGATCGGCATCTGGGTCGGCCCCCATCCGCGAGGCCATACGCTCGGCAAGGCTGGTGATATAACAGCAGATCGCGGCGACTGCAATCCGCTCGTCGAGCGCGGCAAGATAAGCCGTGAGCGTGCCGCCGCCGGAGTTGCCGACACAAGCCAATCGTTTCGCATCGATCTCCGGCAGGGAAGCCAGATAATCGAGCGCCCGCATTCCATCGGCGATGCGATAGCGGGCCAGATTCATTCCGAACGCGTAGAGCGGATTGCCAAGCACGGCGTGCTCGCCGCAGACTAAGTTAAACTTGGAGCGCTCGCGCTCGCGGTCCCAAAACTGACTCCGCTCGGCCTGGCCGAGCGGGTCGTAGGTCAAGACGGTGTAGCCGCGACGGGCCAGATTTGCATGCAGAATTTGATAGGCGTCGGCCCCTTTGCCAAGCGCGGAATGGCCGCACGGGCTGAGGACGCCGGACCCGGCGGCGAGCGAGGCGGCTCCGGGCGCCCGTTTGGGCCGATAACAAAGGGCCGTCAGAAAATAGCCGGGGCGGCTTTCGAGCAAAAGCTTTTCGATCGTGTAATCGTCCGCCTCGAGCGTGCCGGTGCGTGTCGCCGCCGGTGGCTTTTCGCCGCGTTCCGGCAGGCCGCCGACGGCATGGAGCAATTTTTCGCGCAAACTTTTTTGCAATGCGACCAATTCGGCAGCCGAACGAACGGCCGCAAACTGGGCCTTCCGTTCGGCTTCGAAGCGGCCCGCCAACGCCAGCAAATAGCGCTGCAGATCATCGGAGGCGGCGCGCTGCGGCCGATCCGCGCCGAGCATCATCGCGGCGGCCGACAGCGCGAGTCCCGATTTCAATGCCTCGCGGCGCGTGCAACGGTTCATGGACGTTCGAGCTGTTCAGCTCACGGATGGGTGAACGGGCGACGGCGTTTTATTTATCGCCGGCCGGCTGGGCGGCGGCCGGCCGATCGACGGTTGATTTGTCGGCCGCAGGTTCGTCGGCAGGCGGTTTTTTGTTTCCGCCGGGCTGTTCAGCGGCTGGCTTGTCGGCTGCTGGCTTGTCGGCTGCTGGCTTATCAGCTGCTGGTTTATCGCTGGCCGGGGCGCCTGGCGCGCCCTTGTCGTCCTGTTTGGGCTCGCCTTTTTTCTCCTCAGGGCTAATCTTGACAATCGTCACCTCTTTCGGCACGAGCAGGATTTTTGCCAAAGCCTCGAGTTCGTCCTTGGTGATGGACGAGACGTCCTTCGAGCGGCTCCGCGCGGCGGCAAGAACCTCTGGATGTTCGTGGCACTGGTCGACGACGTCCAGCCAGTAAAAGTTGTTCAAGTCGTCCAGCGAGGCGAGCGTCGGCTGCATGGCGCGCTGAAACTCATCGACGCTGATCGGCCCTTTCGCCAACTCGGCGGCAATGCTCTCGACCCGCCCGCGAATTTCGTCCAACCGCTGCGGTTCGAGCCGCAAGACGACCGCCAGATAGCTGCATTGCTTGAACACGTCGCTCGCCGAAACCATCACGTCGGGAGTATACGTGGCGCCCAGCTCGTTGCGAATCTTGAGCCGCAGGCGATCGCTGAAAACGTCGCCCAGCATCGTAGCGCGCCGATTCCGCGAGTGGGTCCATTCGCCTGGCAACGGCCACGCCACGAACAAGACGCCGCGCGCAATCTCGGACGTGAATGAAAATTCTCGCGATTCGCCCGCCGGAAACTTGACCTTCTCCGGCAAATCCGATTTGGGCTTGTCGGCGTCGCGCTCGGGGAGCGCGCCGACGGTTTTGGCGAGCAGGCCGAGGACCGCCTCCGGTTCGACGTCGCCCACGACGCCGACCTCGAGATAGTCCTTGGAGAGAGGGCGGCTCAGCCACTTCTTGATCTGATCGATTGTGATCTTCTGCAGGGCCTCGCGCGGCGCCAAATGAAAGCGCGGATCACCCCCGTGGAAAAAGGCGGAGGCTTCGTTGCCGGCCACGCCCTCGGGTGTATGTTGCGCGTGGGCATAAATCGAATCGACATCGCCCATGAACTTGGTGAGCGCCTCGGGGCGATAGCCGGGGGCAGTCAAATACGCGGCGCAGAGTTGCAGATCGAGATCGAGCGTGTCCGAGGCGCATTCACCAACCAGTTCAAACGCATCCTCGGCGATGCTAAAGCGAACCGTCGCCTTGCGGCCGGCGAGCAGCCGATTCAGCGCGTTCACATCGTGAGCCACAAGTCCACCATTGATGAACGATCCCTTGGTCGCCATCCCCAGGCCCACGTTGTCGGCGGGAATGGCCTCGATGCCGCTGCCAAAGCGGACGACGACACGGACGACATTCTTTTCGTAGGTCGAAGGCTTGATATTCACGCGGACATGATTGGCGAAGGTCGCGCTGGTGATGCCGAGATCTTTTTCTTCGTGCCGTTCGGTGATTTCGCCCGGCTTGCCGAAGTCGGTGTACGCGAACTGCTCGGCCGCGGCCTTGACCGGTGGCCCCACCTTTTCCGATTGGCTCGCATGGTACGTGGCCAAGATGGCGTCGCTGGCGTCTCCTTCAACTTTCATGCTGCCTTGCACTTGGAGATGCAAGGCTTGCGTATCCCACCACTTGTGCAACCGCTGTTCGCACTCCTCTCGCTTTACTTTCGGGAGCATTTTCTCGAGCAACTCTTGGTCATATTCGGGGCTCGTGAAGACGCGATTCTCCGTAAGGGCTTCGATGATCTTGTCGGTCAACTCATTCGCTTGGCGCGAGGGAGCCTGTTCGGCGGCAGCCGCCGTGATTTTTTGCATTTCGGCGATGGCATTGGCGAACTCCGCGTCGGTGAAGCCGAACTTCAACGCTCGGCGCAATTCTTGCTCGACCGTGGAAACTCCGGCCTCCCATTTTTGCGGCAAGCATTCCACTCCCACCGTGTAGATCTCGGCCAAGTTGTACTCGCGCGAGAAATGATACCCGCCCCGCAAAATCTTGGCGTTGGGCACTTCGCCCAACTCGGACAGCCGAGTATTCATCATCAGGTCGGTGAGTACGTCGATCAATTCATCTTGCTGTTCGGCGATCGTGTTGAGGATCACTTTGGCGGGCCGCGCCTGTTCGAGCCGGACCAGCGTGTCTTGGGCATCGGGCGAGGTGAACATCGTCGCGGTCAGCTTATCGGGAACCTTCAACTCGCCGAACGAGGGATCGGCCGCTTCGCCGTGGCGCGCCGCCGCATCTTCAAAATGGCTCTTGATCAAACGCTCGACCATTTTCACGTCGAAATCGCCCGCCACGACCAAGGTCGCGCGGCCCGGCGTGTACCACTTCTCGTAAAAATCGACAAACCGCTGCCGCGGGGCGTTTTTGATTACCGACGGCAGCCCAATCGGCAGCCGTTCGCCCAGTTTCAAGCCAGGCAAGCTGTTGCGGAGATCGGAAACGTAGGCCTGATAGGCGGCCGAATCGCGCGCCCGCAGCTCGCTCAGAATGACCCCTTTTTCGTGATCGATGTCGTCTTGATTCAAAAGCAGGCCATCTAAGACATCGCGGAAGAACGTCAACGCCTTGTCGGTTAGTTCTTCATTCGGATGAGGAAGTTCGAGCAGATAGTTGGTCGCTCGTTCGCCCGTGTTGGCGTTGGTATGCGCGCCAAAGCTCAAGCCCAGCCGCTGAAAAAATTCAAGCGTCTCGGCGTGCGGCGCGTGCTTGGTCGCGCGGAAGGCGAGATGTTCGAGAAAATGGGCCAACCCCTGCTGATCGTTCTCCTCCATCAGCGAGCCGACGTCGAGATGCAGCTTCACGCTGGCCCGGCCCGGCGCGGTCCGCGTCGGCATAATGGCATAACGCATGCCGTTTTTGAAATTGCCCCACACGACCGCGGGGTCAACCTTCAGGTCGGTCTTATCCTGCGGCCAGAGGAGCGGCTTTGACCCGGCGACCGCCGCCTCGGGCGCGGCTTTGTCGGCGGCATTTGTTTTCGGCGCGGGCTTGGTCTCGTCCCCCTTGGGCTGCGGCGCGTGGTCGCAGCCGGCGAACACAACTGCCGTGAAGAGGAGAAATAAATAGCGGTGCAGGCGCATGGCGAAAGTGCTCCCAGAAAAAATGGATGAGATAGAAGCCAAACGGAAATGCTCGGCGCGCGCCGCGGCGCGAGTCGAGTTCCATGGGCTTGAGCGTTGAATCCGGCCGCATGTTACCACGAATTCGTCCGCTTTCGGCCCCCTCTTTTTGTTTTGTCGAAGATTCTTCACTGAAATTGCCGCCGTGAAAACAGGGCGACAATCCTTCGCCTCTATGCCGCGAAGAGGGGCAAAGGCGCGCGCCGAGTCCCGCATCGACCGCGGCCGCTACAGCTTCTTCTCCGCGCGCGGCGAGGCGCGTCCGCCGAATTCATACAACAGGCTGACGATGAGCGCGGTCCAGCCGGTTTGATGACTGGCCCCCAATCCGAGGCCCGAATCGCCATGAAAATACTCGTAGAAGGGAAGGTAGTCGCGCCACTGCGGATCGGTCTGAAAATAGTCGTGCGGGCCGACGGCCGGTCGAAAGCCGCCGCGCTGGGGGTCGGGCAAAAACAGCTTGTTCAGCCGGCAGACTAATTCTTGCGCGACTTCGAGCAGCGTGCACATCTGGCCGGAACCGGTCGGGCACTCGACTTTCACCGCGTCGCCGTAATAGCGGTAAAATTCGTGCAAAGAATGCACGATCATGTAATTGACCGGAAACCAAATCGGCCCGCGCCAGTTCGAATTGCCGCCAAACAGCCGGCTGTCCGATTCGCCCGGCAGATACTTGACCGTGAGCTCTTCGCCGCACGCGTCGAACACGAAGGGATGATCGAGATGATAGCGCGAAAGGGCGCGAATTCCGAAGTCGGACAGAAACTCGGCGGGATCAAGCATCCGCTTTAAGACCGCTTGCAATCGCTCGAGCGAAAAAATCGCCAAGAGTTTCGTGCCGTCCTGGCCTGGGATTCCCACCGGCGCGACGTTTTTCAGGAGATCGGGCCGGTGGTCGAGAAACCAATCGGCCCGTTCGGCGAACAAGTCGGTCCCTTCGGATTTGACCGGGGGCGCAGCGCGAACGGCGAACAAGGGGACCAAACCGACCATGGACCGGAGCCGCAACGGAAAGACTTCGCCGGTCGAGTGCAGAATCGCGTCATAAAAGAATTGATCTTGCGCGTCCCAGAGATGGATTCCCGCCCCGTCCATGTTGGTCATGGCGTGGGCGATATAGAGAAAGTGCTCGAAGTATTTGACCGCCATGTTTTGATAAAACGGTTCATGGCGAGCGAGTTCGGTCGCGATCGAGAGCATCGTCGCGCAGTACAGGGCCATCCAACTCGTGCCGTCGCTTTGCTCGAGGATATTGCCATCTTGCAGAGGCGTGTCGCGGTCGAAGCAGCCGATATTGTCCATGCCCAAAAAGCCGCCGCCAAACACGTCGCGGCCGGCGCTGTCTTTGCGATTGACCCAAAAACTGAAATTCAGCATCTCGCTTTGAAATACCTCTTTCAAAAACGAGAGATCGCCTGCCCCGCACTGCTCCATTTCGATCTGATAGACGCGCCACGCCGCCCAGCCGATTACGGGCGGGTTCACATCGTCAAAATTCCACTCATATGCCGGAACCTGGCCGTTCACATGCTGATACCACTCGTAGCCCATCCGCAGGAGCTGCTCTTTGGCCAGATCGACATCGATGCGGGCCACGGCCACGCAATGAAACGCCAGATCCCACGACGCATACCAAGGATACTCCCAGGTGTCGGGCATCAGCACCACGTCCGAATTGTGCAGCGCTTTCCAGGTTGCATTGCGGCCGCGCCAGCGCTCCGGCGGCGGAGTCGGCCGCGTCTCGTCTCCCTTGAGCCAAGTGAAAACGTCGTAGTGATAATACTGCTTCGACCAGAGCAAGCCCGCGAACCCTTGCCGCACGATGCGGAGTTCTTCGTCGTCCAAGTTGGGAGGCTGAATCGCCGCGTGAAACTGGTCCGCCTCCGCCTGCCGCGCGGCGAAGACTGCGTCAAAATCGGCAAACGGCTCGGCAAAGGGCTCGGCCGTGAAGCGAATTTCCACCGTGAACGAGCCGCCCGCGGCAATCTGCGCATGCGCCTGTCCGGCGACCTTGCTCCCGCGCTGCGGGTTGACCCGCTCCGCCAGCCCGTGGACGACTGCGTCGTGGATGCCGTCCTTGACAAACGGGCTTTGGTTTTCAGCACCGTTGAGCCGCTGAAAGTTCGTTTCGTTTTCGGTGAATAGCAGCGAGACCGGTTGCGCGTCGGAGGCGCGGAGATACCACCACCGCGGTCCGACGTTCGGCGCGTTGGCGCAGGCCGCGGCGGAGCCGATCACCTGAATCGCCGGCCGCTGCGCGCCGACGGTCCACGACCAGCGATTGCGATACCAGAGATGAGGCAGAATGTGGAGCGGCGCCGGATCGGGTCCGCGGTTGATCGCGGTGACGCGGCAAAGGACGTCTTCCGGATTGGCCTTCGCGTATTCAATGAAGATGTCGAAGTAGCGGTTTGCCTCGAATGTTTCTTGCAGCGCGTCGAATAATTCAAATTCGCCCTGGAGTTGGCTGCGCTGCTGATTGACGGCGACCAATTCCTCGTACGGATATGTGGCCTGCGGATACTTGTAGACCATCTTCATGTACGAATGGGTCGGCGTCCCATCGAGAAAAAAGTAGTACTCCTTGACATCTTCGCCGTGATTTCCTTGGGGGTTCGTCAAGCCGAAGAGCCGCTCTTTTAAGATCGGATCACGTTCGTTCCAAAAGGCGAGGGCGAGACAGAGATTTTGCTTTTCATCGCAAAAGCCGCCGATTCCGTCTTCATTCCAGCGATAGGCGCGAAGCCGAGCGTGTTCGTGCGGAAAGTACCGCCACGAGTCGCCGTCGGCGCTATAGTCCTCGCGGACCGTGCCCCAGGCGCGCTCGGCGACATAGGTTCCCCAGCGCTTCCAATTCACTTTGCCGGCGCGATGCTCGAGCAAGCGCGCGTGTTCCGCGGTGATCGGCGCTGCGTTCGGCGCGGGCTTCGGCGCAGGAATGGGCATGGCCACGGGTGATGGAAAAAAGGAAGGAGATTCTCGTGTCACTCTAATCGTCCGGCGGCGGCGCAACAAGCAGTTCCAGCCGCCGCGCGCTATTCCGCCGCGCAATCTCCTTTTGGCCGCTCCGCGGCGATTAAACGCGCGATCGTGGCGGGTACGATCAAAGCCTATGGCGCGATGGCGGGGTTTGCGGTAGATTGGCAACTTTCCGGTTTTCATGTTTCCTGGGAGGTAGCTATGTATTCGCGTGACATACGGGTGGAGAATCCGCAAGAGGCGTTGATTGTGGAA
>DASRSE010000158.1:0-17040 GCA_035656655.1 Pirellulales bacterium | reverse complement strand
CGGCCCGATCGAGGTCGATCCGCTCTTGGTGCTGATTGAAGGATTGGTGACTCCGCTCGAGTGGAAACTCAATTGCGGACCGTCGCGGATCGATTTGTTTCGAGATGTGCTGTCGATCCGCGCGAATTACGAAGCGCAGCGTGGCATCAGTGAGATTTTGGATGATCTAAAAACGATCAAGCAGCGACAAGAACAAGGATTCGTTGATCCGCCGCTGGTGGTGCGGACCCGACGCGGCACGGAGCGAGCCGTTGCCGCAACGGCCAAGGCCTTGACCCAGCCGTGGGATTTGCCGCTCAAGGAAGTTCCGCTCTTGGAGGCGATCAAGGCGATCTCGAAACAGTATTCTGTGCCAATCAATCTGGATCGACAATCCATGGCGGAGGCCGGCATTGAACCGACGACTCCGCTCAAATTTGCAACGCACGAGGGGACGCTGGCCGAAGTGCTCTCCCCTGCGCTGCGGGCGATGCGGCTGCAATTCACAAATCGATTCGGCGCGCTGTATCTCTATCCGGTGGATTCGGAACCGGATGCTTACGTCACGCTCTATCCGGTCGCGGACCTGATCCAAGCCGCCGAGCATCTGGGGACGGATGCCGAAGCGAGAAACGCGGACGATTTAATGTCGTTCCTCACCAATAGTGTCGCCAGGCCGGCGTATCATGCCGCTGGCGGCGCCGGCACCATCTTGTACTGTTCACCGGCGCGCGCCGTGGCAATCACGCAAACCGCGGCAGCGCACGCGGATCTCGCCCGCGTATTCGATGGTCTGCGTACAAAGCTGGCGACGCGCGCCAAGGATCTCGCGTCTCAAGTCGGCGCTGAGGAAAAAGACCGCTGGATCGTTCGGATTTTTCATCTCAAGTCAGCCGCGCAGGCCGGCTACGTTCCCGCCGCCACCTTGCTCGCCTTAGTCAAGTCCGCGACGGGAGAGAAAGTCTGGCAAGACCCGGGCGCGGTCTTGCGCGCCGACGAAGCACCCCCAGCGGAATCTCGGTACATTTCTAGCGACGGGAACGATCCTTTGCCGCCCCTCTTGACGGTTCGGCAACGTCCCGCCGGTTTGACCCAGATTCAGCACTTGCTGGGTGACTTGAACGTTCTGGAAGCGCCAGGACACGATCGCCCCGCCGCGCCGGTCTTCTCCGGAGCTTTTTCGTGGCACAAGGAACAGCCGGCCTATGTTCCCGATCCGAATGATCCGCTGCCGCCCGGCAAGAAGTGCGAAGGCGAGTTCTGCCCACTGCCCAAAAAGAAATAAACGCGAAGTGCGAATTCCAGCGCCCGCGGGGACGGAGTGCGACCGCTGGCGATGAAGCTTGGGCCGTCGAGCTTGGACCGCGACTTCGTAACTTCGGCCGTTTAGGTTCTCGCGTTTAACTGCACCAGCGCCGGCTCGCTCCGCCGCAGTTGGCCACAGGCCGCGTTGATCGCGTCCCCTTTTCGCTCGCGGACCTGAACGTTCAAGCCCCCTTGTTCGAGAATTTGGATGAACTGCTCGCGGCCGCGTTGCGATGGCGTCCGATACGCCAAGCCGGCGACGGGATTGTAAGGAATTACATTCAGCAAGGCGGTCCGGCCGCGGAGGAGCCGAGCCAAGGCGTGGGCCTGCTCCGGCCGATCATTCAGGCCCCCCAACAGCACATATTCAAACGTGAGCCGGCGTCCCGAGACTTCAAAATAATGGTCGGCGGCAGCCAAGATTTCGTGCAGCCCGGTCGCCTTGTTGGTCGGCACGATTCGCGTTCGCAGCTCGTTGTCGGGCGCGTGCAGCGAGACCGCCAAGTGAAAGCGGCAATCGAGTTCCGCCAGCTTGCGAATCGCCGGAGGCAGGCCGACCGTCGAGATCGTAATCCGCCGATGGCTGATGCCCAACCCGTCGGGGCTGGTCGCCAGATCAAGCGCCGGCAGCAGACCGCCGAGATTGGCGAGCGGCTCGCCCATCCCCATCACGACGATATGGCTGAGGCGTTCTTCCGGGGGCAAAAGGCGGGCGAGTTGGAGCATTTGTTCGACGATTTCGCCGGTCGACAGATTGCGTTCGACCCCATCGAGTCCGCTGGCGCAGAACACGCAGCCCATCGCGCAGCCGACTTGTGAGCTGATGCAGATCGTGCGGCGCGGCCCATCGCGGAGGAGGACGCATTCGATGCGGTGGCCGTCGCCGGTTTGCAAGAGGAGCTTTTCGGTGCCGTCGGAGGATTGCAGATGGCGGACGATGTGCATGGTCCACAACTGAAAATCCTCGGCCAGCGCCGTGCGCAGCCCCTTGGGCAAGTCCGACATCGCGTTGAAATCGGCCGCCCGCTTCTCCAGCAGCCATTTTCGAATCTGCGCGGCGCGAAAGGCTGGCAAGCTCCGTTCCGCCAACCAGCCGGGCAGCGCGTCGCGGAGTTGATCGAGCAAGGGAAGCATAATACAGCCGATCTGATTACGACGGTCGTCGAGGAAGCACTGCTTCTATCCTACTCGACACGCGGCCGTTGACCAGAGCCGCTTCAAACTCGGCCAAAGTCGGATAGATCTCGTGGCTGAGAAACTTGACTGCCCAGTTGTGTTGCAGCGGGCTGATCGCAAACACCGCCGCGCCGTGCTGAAACGCTTCCCACATTTCGATAGCGGTTCCCATCGAGGCTTGTGGAACGAAGGCGATCAGCACGTCGATCTCACGGCAAAGAAAATTGTGATCAAAGAACACGCGGCGGCCGGTGGTCTCATCATAATCGATCGAATTCGCATGATCGGCCAACGGGTCGTAGATCTCCGCGTCCGGAAAGTGAGCCCGCAACAAGCGCTTCAATTGCGTTCGATAGTCCTGCTCGTGCAGCATCAGGCCGACGTGCGAGCCTTGCATGATTCCGGCAAGAAAAAAACGCATGCGGATATTTTGGAAACCGAGGGAAAAAAGGTTCAACTCGCCGGCTCGCCCCGGCCGGCATTTTAATCGGACCTGGCACGCCGCTCAGGGAGTAGGGTGGGACAAGCGAGCGCGGGCCCACCAATCTTGCGACCAAGCGCAAGCGTGGTAGGTCTACGCACGGCATTCGCCGCGCTGGTCCCACCGTGCATTTTACACCAGACCGCGGCGCGCCCCTCAGGGAGTAGGGTGGGACAAGCTCGCGCAGCGAGCGCGGGCCCACCAATCTTGCGACCAAGCCCATGCGTGGTGGGCCGGCGCACGGCTTTCGCCGCGCTGGTCCCACCGTGCATTTTACAACAGACCGCGGCGCGCCGCTCGGGGCGGTTGTCCCGCGCAAACGCCCTGATAAAATAAACGGTTTGCACCTCGAACGCCATTGGTTCCGCGATGCCTTCTCGCCATGCCCCTTTGACTGAGTCGCCCCCCTGCCCCGGTTCGCCCGAGCCGGCGCAGCTTTTGGCGGAAGATCAGGCTCATCTGATTCACTCGCTGCATAGCGCGTCCGCTCAAGCGCATGCGCATATTTGGACTCGTGGCCAAGGTGCGGTGCTGATCGATCAAGACGGGACCGAGTATCTCGACGGACTGGCCGGATTGTGGAATGTGCTCGTGGGGCACGGCCAACCGCGTTTGGCGGAGGCGGCCGCGCGGCAGATGAACCAATTGGCTTATGCCTCTGCATATGCGGGGAGCACGAATCGCCCCGCGATTGAATTGGCGGAACGGTTATCGGAACTATGCTATCCGGCGATCACGCGGTTTTTCTTCGCCTGCGGTGGAGCGGAGGCCAACGAATCGGCGTTCAAGACGGCTCGGTTTTTTTGGAAGGCGAACAACCGCCCGCAAAAAACGAAAATCATCAGCCGGCGCTGGGCCTATCATGGCACCACGCTGGCTGCCATGTCGGCGACCGGCATCTCCAGCTATTGGCCAATGTTCGAGCCGCGGGTGCCGGGCTTTTTGCATATTGAAAGCCCTTACCCCTACCGGTTCGAGGCCGCCCCTACCTCGGCCGCGGAGCGGCGCACGCCGGGCGAACAAGCGGCCGATCTGTTGGAAGAGATCATCCTCCGCGAAGGGGCGGACACTGTCGCCGCCTTTATTGGCGAACCGGTGCAAGGGGCTGGCGGAGTACTCGTGCCGCAATCGGACTATTGGCCGCGCATCCGCGCCATTTGCGACCGCCACGACGTGCTCCTCATCGCCGACGAAGTCATTACCGGCTTCGGCCGGACCGGCGCGCCGTTCGGCTTGCTGCATTACGGAATCGAGCCTGACATTGTCACGTTGGCCAAGGGCCTGACCAGCGGCTATTTTCCCATGGGGGCGATGGGCGTGCACCGGCGGATCGCCGAGGCGATCGATCAGGCTGCGGGCGCGAGCGCGTGGATGCACGCCTTCACGTATTCGTCGCACCCGGTCGGTTGCGCGGTTGCCCTGGCCAACTTGGATTTGCTCGAACAAGAGCAGTTGTACGAGCGCGCAATCGAGTTGGGCCGCGGGTTGCAATCGAAGTTGCAAACGCTCACTTCGCATCGGCACGTGGGCGAGGTGCGCGGCCAAGGGACGATGGCCGCGGTCGAATTTGTCGCCGATAAAGCGACCAAACGTGAATTTCGCCCGGAGGAGCAGATCGGCCCGCGGATTCATGCGGCCGCGCAGCAGCGCGGTCTCTTCTCGCGGCTCCGCGGAGACGTCTTCAACCTTGCGCCTTGTTATGTGGCGAGCGAGGCCCAAATCAGCGCCATGGTCGAGCGGCTTGGCGCAGCGATTGAAGACGTGCTGGGAAAATAATTTCGCGCGGCGCGCACGATCCATCAACTCGCATTTTTGCGTGCTCGCTCCGACCGCGCTCGCGCGCGGCCGCAAATTGCTTAGGGCGCATGATTTACGACCAAGGATGCGAATTGGCGGCGCGCGGTCGCGCCGCCGGAAATCGCCACAATCGTTGCGAGGTGAATTTCGCCTCCTCCGCCGAATCAGGCCGATTTTTGAAAGCCGAGCGGCCGAGCATGAATTACAATACATAGATAGGCGTCAGACATCTTTGCGACCGCAACTCGAGGGGATTCCGATGATGGTTCGCCGGCTTCTTGCTCTGGCTTTTTTTCTCGTGGCCCAGACGGCCTGTGCCCAGTTTGGCGACAAAGTCGATACGCACGGCGCGCGAAATGACAAAGCCGCCACGCAAAAAATCAAAATCGGGATCGTCGTGACCGCCGTGGGAGGCCCCGTGGCGGGGCTCGTCGGAACCGCGCCGGTTCCCTTCGATTGGCCCGAGCAGACCGTCAAGGTCGATAAGGAAGACCTCTCGCCTGGGGTCCAAAAGATCGAATACAAAACGCTGAATTCCGGCGTGAAACAGATGATCATCCACATTCCGACGTTGCCGGCGGGCCAGGAGGCGCACGCGCTGGTGACGTTCGAGGTCACTCGCTATTCGCAATTGCCGCCGAGCGATACGAGCCTGCTGTCGATTCCCAAAAAGGTCGATCGCGAGATGGGCCTGTTCCTCGGACCGAGCCCCTTCATCGAAAGCCGCAATCAAAAGATCATCGATCTGGCGAAGGCGACGATTGCTGACAAACAGACCGATTGGGAAAAGGTCGAGGCGATCTACGACAAAGTTCGCGAAAAGGTCGTCTACAAAGAAGGCCCCTTAAAAGGCGCGCTCAAAGGTTTGATCGATGGGACGGGCGACTGTGAGGAGATCACGTCGCTCTTCATCGCCATGTGCCGCGCGGACAATATTCCCGCCCGCAGCGTTTGGGTCGACGGCCATTGCTACCCCGAGTTTTATTTGGTGGACGGCGAGGGCAAGGGCTATTGGATTCCTTGCCAGTCGGCCGGTTCGCGTGCGTTCGGCGGCATTCCGGAACATCGGCCGATCCTGCAAAAGGGGGACAACTTTATGGACCCGATGCGGCCGAACGAACGGCTGCGATATGTGTCGGAATTTGTGCGTGGAGCTTCGCACAAGGGAGGCGGGCAGCCGCACGTGAAGTTCGTCCGCGAACTGGTCAGCAACTAGGAGCGAATTCTCCGGACCGGCTCGAGCCTGCCGTCCGCCATGCTCCGGATGACGGGAGCCACCACACCATCATTCCCGCGCCGCACACTTCGTCATTCCCGCGCCGAACGCGCCGTCATTCCCGCGCCACCACACCGTCATTCCCGCGCCGCCACACTTCGTCATTCCCGCGCAGGCGGGAATCCAGCGCGTCGCCGGTTGGCTTGCAACCTTCTGGATTCCCGCCTGCGCGGGAATGACGAATGGACCCGCCTGCGCGGGAATGATGAAGTCTGGCCGGTTGGCCCGCAACCTTCTGGATTCCCCCCTGCGCGGGAATGACGAATCGAGCCTGCGCGGGAATGACGAATGGAGCCTGCGCGGGAATGACAAGCTCTTGCCTATTGGCCCGCACTCCACTGGATTCCCGCCTGCGCGGGAATGACGAATCGAGCCTTTGCGGGAATGACGAAGCGAGCCTTTGCGGGAATGACGAAGCGATCCGCCTGCGCGGGAACGGATGGTTTCTCGCGTGGGCGCGAATGGCGAAGAGACATGCTGGGCATGGCGCAATTGCGTGGTCCGCGTTATTCGATTTCGGCGGTCGCCGCTTCGGCCAAAGGGGGCAAGGGGAACTCGTCGCCGGCAGCGCTTTTGCCGGCGGCGTTCGCTTGCTGCAAATCGCGCGCGGCCTGGATGAGGGCTTCGACCACCTCGGGGCAGCGGCGGCTCAGTTCGTTCACTTCAAAGCGATCGTCCGGTTTCACAAACAACCCGTAGCGCCAGTCCGTTGGCGGAGTATCTTGCGCCGCGGTCAGGTGCCATCGTGCGGTCCGCAGCGAATAGCAGTTCGAAGTTAAGTGGGTCGCGGCGCGATCGCGTCCGCCGCAGGGCCGACTCGCTTTCGCGACCTCCTCGCCGCGCAGAAGCGCGCCCAGCGAAAATGCGCCGATCGGTGGATCGATCTGCGGCGCGAACCATTCGAGCAGCGTCGCGCCCAAATCGGCCGGTTGCACCAGCGCCGCGGAGCGCGCCGCCTCGGCGGTCCAGGCCGGCGCGCGGATTAAGAGCGGGACTTGGATCAGTTCGCTATACGGCGCCGCACGCTCGAGCCCCACGATTCGATGCTCTCCCAAGGGATATCCGCGAGCGGCGGTGACGATCAGCAGCGTGCTCGCCGCGAGCGAACTTTCGCGGAAGTGCTCGAGCAAGGCCCCCAGGCAGTCGTCTAGCGCGGAAACCTGGCCGGCATACGCCTGTTGTATTCCAAGCAGTTCGTCCGGATCGTAGGAGTCGGCGAGCACAAGGTTCGGCGGCCGCACGAAGTCCGGCGGAGCGGGGTCTTCTTCATCGGCGTACTGCTGCCGAAATTCATACGGCGCGTCCCAAGCGGCCGTGAATCCGCGGCTATGAATCCACAAACAAAACGGCGCCTGCGCCTCCGCCAGCCACGCCGACGCCGCGGCGAGCACCCGAGCAAACTGCGTTGTGGCCACATCGCGCGCGGCGCGGCCCGTTTCCGCCGGCAACAGCAATCGATCGGCCGGAGCCAGTTCCGCGGCGCCGGCAAAATGTTCGTCGACGGTCGGGTCGTCGGTAATCAGCGCCGGATGAATTTTTTGGTCGCGCAGCGTGCCCCACAGCTTCGCCACGGGGCCGCGCGGCAGATTGTTTGGGCCGAATCCGCTCGCAGCGCCCAGATCGCGGTAAAACGCCGCGAGGTCGGCGCTGGCGATCGTCGCCCCGTCGCAGACGACCGCTTCGGCGGCCAAGCGATCGAGTGCGGGCGTCCTGATCCACGTGTTGCCGTAGCAGCCGGCCATTCCGGACTGCCAGCCATCGACGACGATCACGATTGCGTTGCGGCGAGGGTCGCTCACGTCTAAGGCTTTTTTGCGGAATCCAAATCTGCGACGGTGCGACCGAGATAAATGTGGTCGAACAGCCCGTACTCGCCATCGAGCGGCGAGAACCCCAGTCCATTGAGCGTGAACTCGCCAAAATCGGCAAATAGATCGCGCGTCACGACGGTCCATTCGGCGGGGAGCCTGTCGCTGACGCCGAGCGAGCCGCCGTAACATTCGCCCTTGCCGGCATGATAGCGAAACTTGCCGGGCAGATTTTCGGCCGGTCCCCAGCGGCCGTCATGGTTCAGTTGCAAGCAGATTTGCGCGCCCCCTTTTTTCTTCCAGGCAAAACGCAAATAACGATACTCGTCGGCGGCGGGCTTCTCGCGGATTTTGATCGCCATGCCGGGCAAGGCGTGGTTGAAGCGCTGCAGCGGGGTCACTTTGAACGCCGCCTGACCCGAGTATTTGTCATCGTGGACGAGCGAGATTTTACCGTCCCCTTCGCTCAATTGATCGACAAAGGCCTGTTCGTCCTCGAATAGACGCAGGGCCTTTTCGGCCGGCGGCTGTTCGCCTTTCACCACGGACAAGGTCACGGCGACCGCATTGCTCCGCGCAGGACTCGAACCGGGCCCTCCTGGCGCGGCCGTGGCGACGACTTTCGCGCCGGAGAGCGCGCCTGGCGCGGCGCCAAAATTCAGCGTGATGGGGAACTCGAATTCGCTTTGCTCCGCCCCGACCACGAGGGAATTTGCTTGAACGCCCGCGGGCAAATCTTCCACCGTCAAGGTGACCGGGCCGGCGACGCCGGCGGCTCGCGAAATCTTGCCGTGCAGTTTGCCCGTCGCGCCGCTGCCAGCACGGGCTTCGATCTGGGTGCCGCCAGTCAGCTCCAGCGTGAGCGAGCGGGCCGTGTTCAAGCGGCGGACTGGCGTGTAGGCAGTGGCTAAAACCATTTTGCCGTCGGCTGAAAGAAGCTCGCCCTTGATCGCCAGCTCATAGCTCGGTTGCGGCAGGTCGCCTGGCACCAGCACCGGAACCGCCCCCTCGGTCGCGTCCGCCGCAATCGTGACGGCATGCTCCAATCGCAGCGCGCGGGCCAGATCGTCCTCGAACTTGCCCTTTTCGGCCGGCTTGCCCTTTTCGGCGGGTTTTTCCTTGCGCGGCATGATCTGGCTCGTCAGCAGCGAGAGCCGCACCGGACCGGTTTGATTCGCGCCGCGGGTCAACTTAATCTGCGGCGCGAATACCCCGCCCAGCGGCAAAGCGCTGGCTTGTTCAGCGGCATTCCAAGCAAGGATCAGCGGCGCCGACTGTGTCACGCCGAGCGCCAACCCTTCGCGCAGCCACGGTTGTTCTTTGAACAGATTGTTTTCCGGCGCGAGCACGGCGCGGAGCAGCGGCGTTTCGGCCGCTTGACCGGTGATCGAAATCATTCCCGCCGCCACGGGCGCCTCGGGCGACTCGGCGGCGAAGCTAATCAGCGCGCGCTCGGCGCCCGCGGGAATCTCGTCGCTGCTCGGCTTCACGCCCGGGGGCAAATGGTTAAATTGCAATTTGATGGGGCCGGCGACATGCTGCCGCATAACAGAAAGCGACAACATCGCTTGTCCGCCGCGCGGAACCTCCCAATGATCTTCGCTGGCCGACAACTCAAAGTCGGGCTGATCGACCGGCGCGACGGTGATCCGATAGACAAAGTTCGGCCCGCCGCGGTCTTCCAGATCCTTGAGCGCGACCTGGATCGACGTGGTCTTTGGCGGCACGGTGTAATCGAGCGCCGGATCAGCCGTATTGGGCTGATCGTCGGCCGTCGCGAGCTGATTTCCTTTGGCGTCGCGAATCGTCAAGACGCCGTCTAAAGCGGAGCCGATCCGCTGAGCGTGAACTTCGATATGCAGTTTTTGCCCCGGCTGCACGCGGACCGTCTGGAGATTCTCTGTACGCGGGTGAAGAATCCGCCCGCTGATTCCGACCGGCGTCGCGACCGCCTCTCCGCCCGCCGCGGTGTCGTTCAAGATTTCCGTGAAGTCGCTCGTGAAGAAGCCGGGGCGAAAGCCGGCAAAATCTCCGTAGCCAACCAGCGGCTGCACGCCGTAGCGATTCCCCGCGGTGATCGCCGGGCCGAACTTTGCCGCTTCGTCATGGCCGACCAAGAGAAACTTTCCGGCGTGCCCTCCTTGCAGCGCCATGGGGAGCGTGAAATCCGCGAAGGGAAACGCGCCAATCCGCAAGCGAAATCGGCTCGCCGCGCCGGCTTGATAAAGCGCGTCATGCAATTCGATCGTGTACTTGCCATCGGCGGGCAAGGTCGCGACGAGCCGCGCGTCGCCCCCTAGATTTCCTGCCTCCTGCGCCCAAGCGAGTTGCGTGCGCCGCGCATCGAGCAGATGCAAAACCGGATTGAGCGCGGAACCGTAGCGTTTGGCTTCGATTTCGACCACGAGCGACGCCCCCTTTTGGCCCGTCAGCGTGGTTCGCAACACCTGGTTGCCGGAGAGCGCGCCGTGCAACGCGACCGGCAGCGCGGCGATATCCGCCGCAAACGGCAACTGCGGAAATGGATCGACCGCAACTGGCAACGCGTTTGAAACTCCTTCGTCGGTGGCGATGCGTAAGAGATAGATACCCGAGGGGCTCGTGGCGCGATCCAAGGCGACCTCGCACTCGAACTTGGCGGCGGTCGCGCCCGGCTTCACGGTCTGCGACTGGAGCGGCAAATCGAACAGCAGCCGCGGATGGGGCGCGAGATTCGCCCCTTCGATGGTGATCGTTTGCAGCGAACCGGTTTGCAGCGCTGGCAGCGAGATTTTGGTCAACGCGGGGCCGCCGGCGAGCGCGGCCTGCGCAAAAAGCGCGAACAGCGCCGCGCAAAAGCACACGGGCCCAATGCTGTGCGGAGAACGGTTCATGAATGAGTTCCTTATTTTGCGCTGCCTCCTGGAAAAAAAGCCCACGGAAAAGCGTGGGCTCGGATCGAGCGCGCAAAAAATTCTTCAAGCCGACATGCGCCTGCGGAGGACTCGACGAACTAGCTTACTTGCCGAACGGGTCGTCATCGGCGGGCGACTTCGGGGCGGGGGCAGGTTTGGCCGGGGCGGCCTGGGGTGGGTTTTGATTTGCATCGTCCTTAAACGGATTTTCGCCCGCGGCCGGCTTGGCCGGAGCGGCGAACGGATCCGCCGCGGCAGGAGCGGCTTTGGTCGCCGCCGGTGCGGTCGCGGCCGGCGCGCCAAACGGATCGGCGGCTGCCGGCGCCGCGGGAGTTGCGGCCGGAGCGGGAGTTGCGGCCGGAGCGGGGGTTGCGGCGGGAGCGGGGGTTGCGGCGGGAGGGACGACCGCAACGGGCGACGCAGGGGTCGCGGTGGCTCCTTCGCCGCCGGTGACAACCGATTTTGCCATGCTGCCAAGCGCGCCCAAGAGACCTTTGCCGCTGACCTTCGCGCCGGCGGCCGAGTCGGCTTTCGGCGCGGTGGCGGCCTTAGGCGCGACGGGTGTGGTCGGAGCCGGAGTCGCCGGAGCGGCTGGGCCGCCAAACGGATCATCGGCCGGAGCGGCCGGTTTTGCCGCCGGGGGTTCCGCCTCTGCCTTCGGAGCAGCCGGAGTGGTCGGTGTCGCGGCCGGCGCCCCAAACGGATCGGCCGCGGGCGCGGCGGGCTTTGGAGTCGCGGCTGGCGCAGCCGGCGCCCCGAATGGATCCGCAGCCGGAGCGGCGGGTTTCGGCATCGGAGCCGGCGTGGCCGGAGTCGCCGGCATAGCAGCACCACCGAATGGATCCGCGGCCGGAGCGGCTGGTTTTGGCATCGGAGCCGGAGTCGCAGGTGTCGCCGCACCGCCAAATGGGTCCGCCGCCGGTGCGGCTGGTTTTGGCATCGGCGTCTCCGCCTCTGCCTTCGGAGCAACCGGAGTCGCAGGTGTCGCCGCACCGCCAAATGGGTCCGCCGCCGGAGCGGCGGGTTTCGGCATCGGAGTTTCCGCCTCTGCCTTCGGAGCAACCGGCGTAGCAGGTGTCGCGGCGCCACCAAATGGGTCCGCCGCCGGTGCGGCGGGTTTCGGCATCGGAGCCGGAGTCGAAGGAGTCGCAGCGCCGCCGAATGGATCCGCGGCCGGGGCAGTCGCCTTTGGCATCGGCGCCGGTGTCACGGGTGTCGCCGGCGTCGCGAAGGGGTCCGCCTCGGTGGCCGAGTTGGCATCCGCGCTGCCGCCCGCATTCGGCAATTCTTCATGTCCCTTGGCGGCTTCCGGAGAGATCGGTTCGGGGTTTTGCCGCATCACGGTTTCTTCCGCGCGCTTGCGGGCTTGGAAGCGGGCCTCGCGCTCTTTTTGTTGGCGCGAGTAGGCAATCATCCGCGCATCCGTGCGATATTTCTCCAACTTCAGGCGATCGGCGCCTTGAATTCGTTCGAGCGATTTGCTGACCGGAAAATTCTGGTTGACATCCGCCGTTTCAAGCTGCGCCCCTTTTTGAAAATCTTGCACCGCTTCTGGTTCGCGGCCCATCCGCAAATCGGCCAAGCCGCGGAAATAGTAGCAGCGCGGGTCCATCGTGCCGGCGTTGATCGCCGCACTCAGATCGGCATAGGCCTGCTTATAATTGCTGCCGTTAAAATCGTGGACGCCATTGCCGTAATACTGGCCTAGCAAGGCTTCCTGGGCCGAACTGGCCAGAACCAACGAACTCCACCCCACACAGCCGATCGCGAACCATTTTAGTTTTGTGAGCATGTGTCGAACTCCCTTGCGGAAAATCTCCTGGCGGAATGTGCAATTGCGTCGCCGGCGGGCGTTCGCGGCGAACGAGGTTGAGGAAAAGCGCGCAGCATCGGGTCCGAGCGGAAACCAAAAACGCCTCGAGCCGACGATCTGTCATCTATCGTAATTGGCTTTTTTGCTGATTGCAACCAAATTGAGAGCCGGCCGCCGAGGCGGCTGATTTTCGCGAAAAAAAGCAGCTTCCCCCCACTCGCCAAGCGTCCTCAACCGGGGGCGTCGGCCGCCCAAGGGTCGGCCGCGGCGGCTGGCGGCGCAGCGTTCTTTTGGGCTTCATCCTCGAGCACGCGCTGCGGCGCCGCGAGCCACGACGCGCGCAGTTCGCGAATCGCCTGGCGGCCCATCAGGAAAACGACGACGCCGGCGAGGAACCACATGAGGAACTCCACGGCGACGACGGTTGCGTTGGTGGGATCTCGATGCGCGTAACTAAGCGTTACGAATGGATTAAAGATTTCAAAGAGCGAGTAGGAGCGACCGTAGGGATTGGCAAGGATCGCATCGAGAATCGAGGGGATCACGCAGCCCACCAAGATGAGTGCCATATTGATGGTGATCGGAAGGACCCGCGATGAAGGCGTTGCCTTGCTCGGAAAGATCTTGATCAACGCATACAAGACGCCGAGATAAACCGCGACGTAGGAGAACATCGTCGCAGCCAGGACCAACTCATCGGAAATCGACTTCGCTCGCGCCGAATCGCGGAAATAAATAAAAACCAGCGCCAAGGCGAGCGCGGTCAGCAGATTCGTCAGCACAAAAAAGTAACCGCGCGCGGGCCCAGGAAAGAACCACGCGGCCCCAATTTGTCCCAGCCGCGTCCGAGGCAGTTGCCGGCGGACCCGCAGCGAGAGTTCGGACGACTCGCCCACCACGAAGACTCCCAAGGCGTACCAGAACAGGCCCACGAGCACGAAATAAGTCATGGCGATTTCCCGCGCACCGCCGAAGCGAATGGCCGCGACCAGAAACGTGCCGGCCAGCACGGCGCTTTGCACGAGCATGGCAATTCGCAGCGCGGTCGCGCGATTGTCCGTGGCAAACGTGAGCCGAGCCGCCGTCGCTAAGAAAACCAAGGCAAACAGGCTGGCAAAATTCGAGAGCGTGAACAGATAGAAATAGGCGGCGCCCTCTTTGAACGCGCTGAAAAACGATCGCAGGAAGAGTTCGGAGACAATCTGGATCGTGAACAAAAAGCAGAAAAATAAACCGATCGCCACCACGGCGGACAGCAGCGACTGTTGAAATCGCGTGGTGGTCAGCGTGGCGACCAACAACGCGAGAATCGTCAAGCCCAGCGACAGCAAGCACAAATAGCCGACGCTGACGAGAATCGTCACGATATCAATTCCGCGCAGCAAAAACGTGAATGCCAAACAGGGCATCAGCGCCGACGTGAACAGCAACTGTTGCAACATCGCGGTCGCCAAGTTGCCGAAGACGATTTGCCGCGGAGTCAGCGTGGTGATCGACAGCAACTCAAAGGTTTGATCTTGAAACTCGCCGCTGAGAGCGCCGAACGCGCTCGAGGGAATCGTGACGAGCAGCGGAAAGGCCAGGATTATGAAATACCCGATAAACATCTTCGGGCCAATCGCGGCGTCCGGGTCCAGATTTCGAAACGATAGCCCGTAAAACGACCAGAGCAAGATGGCCAGCAGCACGAGCATGAAGGTGCGGCTGAACTGGCGGCTCTGCATCGACTGGCGTGCCGACTTCACGAGGATCGAGTTGAGCCGATCGCCGGCCTCCTCGAGCCAGCTTTCGAGGCGCGCGAGTCGGCTCGGCGCAGGCTGAGAACTGGATTCCATCGTCGCCATGAAAGAATTCCGTGAAAAGCGCGCAGGACCCGTGCCGCGCGGTTGGCCGTTGCTGGCTGGCCCGCCTGCCGCGGGAGACGCGAGCGCTTCTGAATCTACTCTGGCGCAGGAAAGACTTCCAGTAGATACTTGCATTTCGTTCGGCGGACGCCACAATCGAGGGGATGAACCGTGCGCAGTTTTCCTTGAAGCGGCTGTTGCAGATCGTGGGCCTGTGTGTGGTGCCTGCGCTGATAGGGGCCCAGGCCGCGCGCGGAGTTTCGTGGGCCGAGTCGGCGCTGTTCCTGTTTGGCGGTGTTGTCGGAACGCTGGCGGCGGCGATGCTGTGCATGGCGCTGATGGCAGCAATACTTTATCTGTTCCTTTTTCTATTCAGCACACCACCGGCAACGTTGCAGCCGCTCATGCCGAGGACCCCGCCGCCGTCCCGCGCGGAGCCGGCAACGGCGGCCGAGTGAAGCAGGAATCGGGCCGCAGGTCGAGCGGATGCGTGTCACGAATTCGGTTTGCGCGATTGACGCCGACGGACAGTCCTTCTGCAAGAGCTTTCGATGCTGTTCTGGTTCCAAATCATTCGCACCGCAATCGGCTCGCGGAGACGGCTGCTCGCCGGAGGTTGGCTCGCCTGGTTGTCGATCGCAGGGATCTTTCCGCTAACGGTCGCGGTCGCGCAAAATGCGCCGCAGACGTCGAGCCAAACTCAGACGATATTTTCGGTTAGCGGTCCAAGCGGCTTGGGCGGGGCGCCGAACTCGTCGGGCTTGCAGCTCGCGTTCGAAAACGGAATACTCACCCGGCGCGGCTTTCTTCCGGTACGCGTCGCGGCCACAGTCCTGAAGTCGCATCGTGAAGAGCGGAAATTGCGGCTGCACATTACCTCTCAGGCGTTCTTTTTTTTCGCCGGCATCGGATCATCGAAAGTCGATGCGGAGCTGACGATCCCCGCTGGAACGGCTCAGGGCCAGTCGGTTGCGACCACGATTTTAGTGCCGCAAATTTTCGTTCCGCAAGGGCTGGAGATCCGCGTTTTTGAAGGGGCTCAGGAATGGACAGCGCCGAGCGGTCCGATTTTCACCAACGCATGGCAAAGCACGAACTATGCCGGCGGTTTGGTGGAATTGATCTATTCTAATGGGCCCAAGAATCCGGCGGCCAATCCGCCGCCCACGGGTCCGATCGTGACAACCTCCGAAACGGTTGGCCGCGACTACTTGTCGCCGCAATGGCTGATTTGGAGCAAAGCCGATCTGGTGACGACGACGCGGGCGGAGTTGCTCGATCTGTTCAAAACCGATCCTCCCGCAGCGCGGGCTTTAAGGCGCTGGGTCGCGGCGGGCGGAATCTTGCAAGTGAACGACTTTCCTCGCACTTGGAATCCAACGGAACTGAGCGAACTCGCCGAAACGCTGAAATTGAATCGGCCGGAAATCGCGGCCCGCTGGGAAGACTTGCACGACCGGTCCGTCGATGCCGACCCGATCGAGACCAACCAAGCGCCCGAGACCAACCAAGCGACCAACGCGGCTTCCGAAACGGGGCCCGAGCAGGCGGCCGCGCCGGCCACCAGAGCCGAGCCGGACCACACCGCCGCGCCGGAGAAAACCGCCGCCGACTCGCAAGCGATTCCCGCCAAGCAGGCAGAATTAGGGCTGGGCATTGTCGTTGCGAATAATCGTCCGAGCGCCGCCTGGATCGGCGACATCAAGTTGCAAACAAAAGCACGCTTCGACGAAGATTCGGATGGCACGATCCACAGCGATTTTATGCTTGGATCGAAAAGCGCGCCGTTGTTGGCGGTGGGGCGAGCGCCGTTCTTCGCGTTTCTCGTTCTGATTTCGCTATTCGTGATTTTGATCGGCCCGGTCAACTATCGGTTTTTGAAGCGGCGCCAAATGGTCCCGCTGATTTTGCTGACCGTGCCGGCCGCGGCCCTGGTGTTCACGCTGTCGTTCGTGGCGTTTGCGGTTTTGTCTGAAGGATTCGGGACGCGGGTTGCCGTGCGGACGTATACCGAAATCGATCAGCCGCGGGGCGAAGCGGTCTGTTGGTCGCGGCTGGCCTACTATGCGGGAATGGCTCCGTCCGGCGGACTGGTTTTCGATGATAACACGGTCGTCTATCCGATCGAGGCGAGCCGCAATATGCGGTATTCGGGCGATCGGGAGATGCGCTGGACTGGCCATCAGCAGCACCTGACCAGCGGTTGGTTGCCCTCGCGCGTATTGAAGGAATATCTCTTGGTCCGCGCGCGGCCAAGCACGGCGAAACTCGAATTCACAGCCGGCGCTGATCACGGTCTGCGCGTCAACAACCAGTTGGGGACGGGAATCAAAGGCCTGCTCGTGATCGACTCGAAGGGCCAACCGTTTGAAGGGGGCGCTTTGGCCGCCGAGCAAACCGGCGACGTCCGCCCGTGTCAACAGAACGCCGCGTTGTCGCTGGATCATCTGTTCGCCGGCAATTGGGCGGTTCTCGGCACATTGGACTATTCAGGCCTCAACTCCAAATGGCGTTGGTATTGGCCGATCAACTGCGGCTTTGAGCCGAGAACCTATATCGCTGTCGTCGATCGTTCGCCGGAGTCGCAAGTTGGGCTCGACACTTATCAAGAAGAGCCTTCGGTTCATATTGTTTATGGCCGCTGGTGAGGGGCGCGCGGTTATGCAC
>DASRSE010000157.1:0-9299 GCA_035656655.1 Pirellulales bacterium | reverse complement strand
TTTTTCGTTGCGGGTCATGTTTTTTGAGCCGCGCTGGTTCCCGCTTCTTTTTGTCGCCGAACTCATTTATGCCGAGTGTTCCTCAATTTTCCACGACCCGCAGCGAATTTGCCGGCGCGCCGATTGTCGACTTAGCGCGCCGCTTTGGCACGCCGCTGTTCGTTTACGACGCCGCAAAAATCATCGAGCGGATTCAAGACTTGCGGCGATTCGATCTCATTCGCTTCGCGCAAAAAGCCTGTTCAAACATTGCAATCCTCGACCTGATGCGGCGCCATGCGGTCGTGGTGGACGCCGTCAGCGCGGGCGAGGTGCACCGGGCGCTGGCCGCCGGATTTCGTCCGGACGGCGAGCCGCCTCCGATTGTCTACACCGCCGACATCTTCGACCGCGACGCGCTCGAGCTGGTCGCCAAGCATCGCCTCCACGTCAATTGCGGCTCGCCTGACATGCTCGATCAATTGGGCGAGCGGCTGCCGGGAAGCGACGTCACGCTGCGCATCAATCCTGGCTTCGGCCACGGGCATAGCCAAAAAACCAACACCGGCGGCGAGCAGTCGAAGCATGGCATCTGGCACGAACAATTGGCCGACTGCCTCCGCCGCGCCGACGTGCACGGCTTGAAAATCTCGGGCCTGCACATGCACATCGGCTCCGGGACCGATCTCGAACATCTCCGCCAGGTCTGCGGCGCGCTCGAACGAACCGCGCTGGAGGTCGGCCGCACGATTGTGGCCATTAGCGCCGGGGGCGGCTTGCCAACCCCTTATCGCGAAGATCAAACCTATGTCGATCTAGACGCTTATTTCCAACTGTGGGACACCGTTCGCAAGCGACTAGAAGACCGCTTCGGCCACCCAGTCCGCCTCGAGATCGAGCCGGGCCGCTATCTCGTCGCCGAGAGCGGCTTGTTGATCAGCGAAATCCGCGCGGTCAAACAGATGGGCAAAAATACTTTTTACGTGCTGGACGCCGGCTTTAACAATCTCGCGCGGCCGATTTTGTACGGATCGTATCACCCGATGTCGATTTCCACTGCCGACGGCGCCGCGCCCCCCAGCACGCTGCAAGAGGTGGTCGTCGGCGGGCCGCTCTGCGAGTCGGGCGACATCTTCACCCAGACCGAAGGGGGCTTTGTCGGCACACGTGCGCTGCCGCGGGCCGCGATTGGAGACTTTCTCAATCTGGAAGTTGCCGGCGCGTATGGATTCGTGATGGGCTCGAACTACAACTCGAAGCCGCTGGCAGCCGAGGTGCTAATCTCCAAAGGCAAAGCCGAACTGATCCGCGCGCGCCAATCCTTCGACGACCTGATCCGCGGCGAACGCATCCCGGCCGGGTTTTATTAAGCAACGATCGGAAGCGAAGTTGAGCCGTTTTGGAAGTCGCCGTATGGTGCAACGACTGGCGCCAGGAGCCTGGAGCGCGCCGCTGGCAGGAGAATGTCTCGCGTCGCCGCTCCCTATTTGCGATGTTCGTTTTCTTGGCGCGCGGCGGCGATCACGTCGGAGATTTTGATTGCTTCGCCGTGATGCTGAAGACTGTCGCTGGCCGCTTGCATAAAGGCGACGAGTTCGATTGTTTCCGCGGCGCTGACCGGGGGCTTGCCGGTGCGAAAGAACTTCGCGATTTGCGCCAGCAACGGATCATACCCGGCTTTCACCGGCTCGCACGGACCGTTGGCCTTCGTGCCGTAGACGAATACGCCGTAACCTTCCTTGCCGGCGCGAAGCCCGCGAAAGGTCCCGATCCGGCCATCTTTCCAGACGCCCGTGGCAAAGTGCGTCTCTTTCGTCGCCGCGCACGAAACCGTCTCGCATCCCGGACCCATCACCGTGAACAGCGTCTCGACGCCGTGGATGCCGTACCAGAACAGGTCCGGATGATGCGGCTCCAGCGCGCAAGGGCTATTCGCGTCGCAGCCGAGGATCGAGCCATATTTCTCCGAGTCGTGCAGCGCGACGATCGCCGGATCGTAGCGGAGCGATGAGCTCGTGAAGCAAGGCGTGCCGCTCGCTTCGGCCAAGCGAAAAATCTCAAGCACGTCGGCCAGCGACGCCGCGATTGGCTTGTCGATAAACATCGGCAGCTTATGCTTTGCGTGTTCATTGGCCGCGAACACGATCCGCGCTTGCTTCAGATGCGGACGACCGTCGCAACTCTCGAGCAGGATGGCATCCACCTTGGGGAGCAGGGCTTCGACGGAATCCACGATCTCGACCCCGCCGTCCTTCAGCTTCTGAGTGAAACCGGCAATGCGCGTCCGACTGGCGTCCACGTCGGGGCTGCCGCCGGGATAAGCCGCCACCACCTGGACCCCGGCCAACTCGCTCCCTTCGCCTGCCTTCTTGAAGCCGTTTGTGAACGCGGTCACATGCGAGGTGTCGAGGCCGATGATTCCGACGCGAATCGGACCGTCCGCCGCGCCGGCCGACCGCAGCATGAGAACGCACGGCAGCACTAACCATGAGGTCCAGCGAGCAAACAGGCGCATGGCGAAAGTCTCCAGGAGGGAAAATAAAGGGGGTGGGAAGTTCGAATCGCGGCGACGCAGCGCGAACCATTGTAAAGAATCGCGCGGTGGATTGCGCGCGGCCGAGCTAAAATCTTTTCCGGCCGCGTTCGGGCGCGACGTGAATCGTTCGGCCGATTGCTAAAGCGGCAGCCGTTTGGTCAATTCCGTCACGGCAAATGCCCGGCAGAGGGCGTCGCGCAATTCTGCCACCGGCAAGGGAAGGTTCGTGACAAAATCGGCGTGCGGACGAGCCTGCCGATAGTCTGGCTGGCGCGGCGGCAGTTTGAGCACGGCGCCAATCAAATCGAGCGGAAAGTCGTACAGCAAGGTCCCATGATAAAGAACGTGTTCGCGCTTGCAGCGGACGCTATTGCCGGAAAACTTTTTCCCTTGCCAGGCCAGATCGCTCGTGCCAGCGCGGGCGACCTCGCGGATGAGCTTGGCTAGCTCCGTGACAATCGCCTCGGCGACATAGGCATGCACGCGGTCGATAAAGCGCAGTTCCGGCCGCCGCCGATAGCTCAGGACGAGCGAGTACATGTAGCAGCCCGGACCGGTGACAATCGCCGCCCCGCCGCTAGGCCGGCGGACAATCGGCAAGCCGCGCGTTCGGCACGCTGCGACATCGACCTCTTGTTCGATGTTCGTCGAGCGGCCGACGACGACAAAATTCTGGCGCGGCTCCCAAACCCGCAGCACTTCGGCATTGGCCGGCGACTCCGGGCCGCCGTCGGCCGCGCTATGGGCCTCCGCCTGATCGAGGAGCATTTCGTCGAGCGCGAGGTTTTCGGCCGGAGTTTCCGCGGTTAAATCGAGTCCATGCATCGTCGGAGGAGCAGCATCGCGGGTTGACCGGGCGCAGTCGGCTCTTAAACTGGAGAGAGCGGGCCGGCGTCAACCGGCCGCTCCATCATACCTGGCGAGTTTCGCCAAGCGAACGGCGCGTTCGCTTTTTTCGCGATAGAAGGCTTCCATGGACGACGAACGACAGCAGCCGCCCAGTTCCGAGAACCCGTATGCGTTCACGGCGGCCAACGATTTGCCGGCGATTGAGCCGCCGAGCATGAAGTTCATCGTCCAGTTATTTGTGGTGCCTGGTGTGATTGTGGCCGCGATTGTGCTGGCTTGGTTTTTGATCACGCAGATCACCCAGACGACGCGCGATCCGCATACGTTGATCGAGGCCTTGCGGCGAACCAATGAGTCGCGGTGGCAAGCGGCCAACAACATCGCCGAGGCCATGAACAACCCGAAAGGGGTCGCGTTCCGCAAGGATGCGAGCCTGGCCAAGGAGCTGGCCCAGATTTTGGCCGACGATCTGAAGAACGATTCGACCACCGACGCGGCGATCACATTTCGCTATTATCTGAGCCGCGCCTTGGGCGGGTTCGCGGTGCCCGACGCGTTGCCGATCTTGCTCACGGCCGCGAAGCAAGAAAAACGCGAACAGACGCAGCAAGTTTGCATCGCCGCGATCAATGGAATCGCGGCGCTGATCGCCAACATTCGTGAATTCAATCCGAGCGAGAAAATCGATAATCCCGACCTATTGCCGACGCTGATCGACTTATCCAAGTCGAGCGATCCGCTGATTCGCTCAAACACCGCGTACACGCTGGGCGTACTCGGTGGTACGGCTGCGAGCGAACGGCTCCGCGCAATGCTCCACGATGGCTACTCCGATGTGCGGTACAACGCCGCCGCAGGCTTGGCGCGGTATGGCGACGACACCGGTAAGGAGTTGATTCTGGAAATGCTCAACCCGGACGCCACGGCGAGCGTCGAATTGGAAAAGATGCCAGGGATGGGAGAGGAGAAGCGATTTCTTCTCTACGAGAGCGGCCTCCGCGCGGCCATGAACATTGGCGAGCACAATCCGACCGCCGACCTGACTCCGTATATTGATGCCGGGGAGGATTTGGTCAAGGCGCTCTCAGGCAAGCCGAGCCACGACGCGCGGCATGTCGTCGACTCGTTACGCGAGCTGTCGCGGCACAACCAAGCCATGTCTAAAAACGCCGCGCCGGCAAAGCCCGCCGACGCACAGCAGATAAAGCCCGCCGGAGCACAGCCGGCGAAGCCCGCCGGCGCCGAGAAGGAAGGTCCCATTGCGCCTGAAAAGACCAACGATGGCGCCGCTGACGCTCACCAAAAGACCCAGCCTGCCGCGACTGCGGAAGGGAAGTAGGCTGCGTAAGCGGTCGGCGTGCGATCGCGCGGCACTCTCTTGCGAGGACGCCGCGGCAGCCGCGCGGCGCTGAGTAAGGCCGCTGCGCCGGATCGCCTGCGAAACCCTAACGATTGTAACGGCGATTGCTATAACTGCTGGCCCTTCAAATAGTTAATAAAACCCGAGAAAAATGGGAATTTGTGCGGGCGCGCAAAACTTCAAAGATTTTTAAATTTCGCAATTTCTTACGCCCCATTCACTTCGGATGCAAACTCGCGCCGGCGCGCTATTTTCTATTTGCATCGACAGAAGTCATCCGCAACACTCGTGTGTAGGGATCGCGATCCTGCGCCGCAGGTCGTCCTCCTCGCACGTTCCGTGCTGCCCTACCACAACTCCCTCAGTCTAATCCCTTTTACTGCGATCGTTTCCGCGCGAGCGGTGAGGTAGTACGTCTATGAAATGCTTTTGGAAATCATTCGCCATCCTGGCCGCAATTTTAGCGGGGCTGCCCGCGTGCTTCGCGCAAGACACGTATCGAATCGTCTGTCAGACGGTTTACGATCAGCGCCAAGTGAATGCGTATAAGCTGGAAACGGAAACCGTGATGCAAGAGCGCAAGGTCACGGTGCAAAAGCCGGTTTATGAAACGGAAACGCGCGAGCGCCGCTATACGGTCTCGAAGCCCGTCTATGAAACGGCCGACCGCGAAGAACGCTACACCGTTCAGAAGCCAGTCTGGGAAACGCAGCAGCGCGATTGCGGCTACGATCGCGTACGGACGGTTGCCGAGACATCCGAGCGCGAAGAACAATACACGGTGCAAAAGCCGATCTACGAAACCGAGACGCGCGAAAACCATGTCACTGTTCGCCGCCCGGTAATTGAAACCTCCGAACGCGACGAGTACGTCTGCCATTACGAGCCTGTTACCGTTTGCACGACGCGCTACGCCGACCACGGCGGCTATGTGAATCAGTGGGCGTGTCAGCCGGGCGACGTGCGCAACCGCCTCACCTGGGTTCAGGCGGGTTATGTCCCGGACCCGGCCACCGGCGCGCCGGTTTGGCAATCGGCGGGGCTGCGATGGGTGCCTTATCAGGCGCCGCCGCAATACACGGTCAACAAAGTTTATGTGCCGAACGTGGTGGCCGAGCAAGTGCCGCAAACCTCGATGGTGCAAAAAGTCGAAGTCCGCAAGGTGCCGGTGCAAACGACTCGCTATGTCGATGAGGACGTGGTCCAGCAGGTGCAAGTCCCGGTCTGCCGAATGGTGACCGAAACGCAGACGCGCAAGGTTCCGATCGTGACCTACAAGCAGGTCGTCGAGCACGTCAACAACCCGGTCACGGTGCAAGTTTGCCGGATGGAAACCGAAGAGCGCGTTCGCCGGGTTCCGGTCACCACGATGAAGATGATCCAAGAAGAGAAGGTCGAGCCGTACAATGTCCAGACTTGCCGTTATGTGAACGAAGAGCGGACGGTCCAAGAGCCCGTCGTCGTCACGAAGAAGGTGCCGGTCACGTACACCGAAAACGTGCCGCGTACGATTGTGATGCGGGTTCCGGTCGATCCGTGCACCGGCGAAGATCTAAGTAGCTGCTGCGATTCTGATCTGGGTTCGTATTCGTCGCCTTCGTACACTTCGCCCTCGTACACGGCGCCGTCGTATCCGGCCCCCGGCTCGCGGATCATCCGCCCCGAGCCGACTCCGGCTAAGTCGGGCAGCCAAGACGCGAACGAAAAGCCGAAGATCAACCCGAACGAAAAGCCGATCCCGGGTCCCGCGCCCGACATCAAGGACAACAAAGACAGCAAAGACAAACCGCTCTTTCCGGCCACGTCGAACTAGTCCAAGTTCGCGGCGAACGGCGCGCCAACATCCGAACGACCGCCAACTACGGCAGGCGAATTTCGCCTGCCGTTTTCTTTGGAGCGGCGGCGCCTAGAGCCCGCGATTGTCGCCGTCCAGGCGCCAGCGGACGAATCCCTCGATCGCTTCGTATTCCGCCAGCCCGAGCCGGTCGTAAACGCGCGCCGTCTCCCGGTTGCGGTCTTCAGCGCGCTGCCAGAATTCGCGCAAGTCGGTGCCAGGGAAGAGGGCTTTGTCTTTCTGCGATTGGTGTTTGAAAATGGCCGTCCGCTTGCGGAGGAGTTCTTCGGGGGAGATCGGCACCGCCATCTCGATTTCGTCGGGACCCCACTCTTGCCAAGCCCCCCGATAGAGCCAAACGGCGCATTCTTGCATCCAATCGCGAGTCGCCAACCGCTGCACCGCCTGCAGCACGGCCGCCAAGCAGGTGCGATGCGTTCCATGCGGATCGGACAAATCGCCGGCCGCATAAATCTGATGCGGCTGCACGCGCTCAAGCAATTCCATGACGATCTGCACGTCGGCCTGGCTGAGCGGTTTTTTTCGGACCCGGCCCGTCTCATAAAAGGGCAAGTTCAAGAAATGCAGCCGCTCGCACGGTACTCCGCACGCGCGGCCGGCGGCGCGGGCTTCGCCGCGGCGAATTAGCCCCTTGATGGTTTGAATTTCGGGGCTATCGACCTGCCCTGGCGCCTTGTTCTTAAGAAATTCTTGCAGATGCTGGTCGATTTTGTCGCTGGCAGCCGCGTCAATATTGAAAAGCCGATTGAAGTCGCGCGCGAAATCGGTGAACCGCACGGCATCGTCGTCGAAGACCGCGATATTGCCGGAGGTTTGATAAGCGACGTGGACCTCATGCCCTTGATCGACGAGCCGGATCAGGGTTCCCCCCATGGAAATCACATCGTCGTCGGGGTGCGGCGAAAAGATCACGATCCGCTTCGGAAAAATATCGTCATCCTTGCGGCGCCGCGGCTCGCCCGGCCGGCGGGCACGGGCCGGTTTGCCGCCAGGCCAACCGGTGATGGTGTCTTGCAACGAACGGAACGCGTCAATATTGAGGTTGTAGGCCGGGCCGCGCTCGGCCAGAAGGTCCTGCAAGTGGTTTTCGTTATAGTCTTCGTCGGTCAGTTTTAAGATCGGCTTCTTCATCTGCAGCGCCAGCCAGATAATCGCCTTTCGCACCCGTTCGGGGGTCCAATTGACGATTTCGCCCAGAGCCCAAGGGCTTTTGAGCCGCGTCAACTCCGCGGCCGCCGCCTGATCGAGGACGACTTCGGCGGCCGGATGCTCCTGGAGAAAACTGGCCGCCACGGCAGGGGTAATCTCGCCTTCAATCGCCCGGGCAATGACCGGCGCCTTGTGCTCGCCGAACGCAATCAGCACCAGCCGCCGCGCATGGAGGATCGTGCCGACCCCCATGGTGATGGCGCGGCGTGGGACATGCTCTTCGCCAAAAAAGTCGCTCGCGGCGTCCAGCCGCGTGACGCGGTCGAGCGTAATGAGGCGGGTGAGACTCTCTTGGCCTGAGCCCGGCTCGTTGAAGCCGATGTGGCCGGTGCGGCCGATGCCGAGGATTTGCAGATCGATTCCGCCGGCTTCCGCGATCGCTCGTTCATAGGCGGCGCAATGCTCGGTCACCTGCTCCGGAGCGATCGTGCCGTCCGGAATATGGACGTTTTCAGGCTTGATGTCGATGCGATCGAAGAGATGCTCCTTCATGAATCGGCGGTAGCTTTGCAACTCATGCGGCTGCATCGGAAAGTATTCGTCCAGGTTGAAGGTGATGACCTGGGCGAACGAGACCTGGCCCGCTTGGTGGAGCCGGACCAACTCGTCATACACGCCAACGGGAGTGGAGCCGGTGGCCAGCCCCAGCACGCAGGGGTGTCCGGCCGCATTCCGCTGGCGAATGAGCTCGGCTATCTGGCCGGCGACCCAGGCATTGACTTCAGAGGGGCGACTGCAAACCCGGGTGGGAATCTTCTCGCGCTTGGTCAAATTCCCGCCATTGGTCATCGCAATTCCTTCAGGCTAAAAAGCTAAAAAACAAGGGAGGGGCCGCCGGTCGCTCGGTAGTCGGAGAGGCGCCGGTTTCGGTTCAAGCGGCCGCCGGTGGATGATATCCGTTTTGCCGATTCGCGCCTCAGCGTAATTCCGCTTGGTCGGAGATGTCAAGAAACCAGGGGGCTCGACCGGGCGTTTTCTCCACGCGCCGAGAATCGAAACTCCGCGGCTTCGCTACTTCTCGCGACCGCCCATGCCTGATTTTTGTGCGAACCGCGGCGGGCTTTCTGGATAACCCCTTGGCAAATTTTGTCCAACGCGATTGCTAGCTTACCAGCATTGCCGAATTTCAAGAGCGCCAATTTGCGCAGCGTGACCGGGTTTCGCCTCGCGAACGTGGGTAAAAATGGTGATTTTCTGCGAGCGATGAAAGGTCGCGAAATGCTTGGTCGGCGGGCAACGGCAGCCGGCCAATAAAACGGAATCGAATGATGGTTCGTGGTACGGTGATTGCAGAGCGATTAAGGGGGCCAGAACGGCGGCCTGCCGCCTTTAACCAAGGGTCTTCCGTTCCTCGCCCGCGTCGCCCATTCTCAAATAGGAGTAAGCCGTTATGCCAACGGAAGTCGGCCGTCCGCTCAGCCGTCGTGAAGCGCCTCCACAACGAGAACCGCACGCGGTCGAAAGAAAAGCCCAATCGCGGTTGGCCGACAGCCCCTATTACTCACTCAAAC
>DASRSE010000156.1:0-20317 GCA_035656655.1 Pirellulales bacterium | reverse complement strand
CCCTGTTGGAATTGGAGCGCTGTCGCGCGGCCGGCTGCCGCTTGGTCAAGGTGCACACGGCCATCCAAGGGGTCGACCCGGACCGCGCCGAATTCGAGCCCTTCTATCGGCTGGCGAAAGAGCTGGGCGTGGTGCTGATGTTTCATACGGGTTATGAACACTCGTGCAAAGTGGTCTCGCAAAAATATACCGATCCGGCTCGGTTAGGCCGCGCGCTCGATCAAGGGGGAACGATCATCGCGGCCCATTGCGGCACGTGCGGCTTCTTCGATCCGGAGAATTACTATCCGAATTTCATCCGGATGCTGCGCAAGTACGACAACTTGTACGGCGACACGGCGGTGATGGCCAGCTTCATTCGCTGGTTCGCGCTGCGCCGGCTAAGCCGCGAGGAAGCGCCGCTGCGGGCGCGCATTCTGCACGGCAGCGATTATCCGCTCCCGCCGGCAAAGCTGCCCTACTTGTTTCGGATCGGCCCGTTTCCGGCCGAACGGAGGAATTCTTTCTCGCTCGATCTGCGGATCAAGCGCTCGTTCGACCTGGGCGCGGCCTATAGCGACCAGATCTTGGCCTTGCTGGGCCACGCCTGACGCGCTCTCTCGTGAGCATGCGGCCGTGCGGCGCACGGAGCTGGCCTCCGCGAGGAAAGGGGCCGAGCCGGAAGATTAAGTTGGAGCCACGAGAGCGCAACACGAGTTCGCGGAACGTGCTGCGCAAGGACTTATGAAGATGGCGCGCGGCTCAGCCCTCGCGGACCCAGGCGCGGGCGGCTTCGAGCTGCGATTGGTCGAAGTATTTGACGGTGGCCTTCGTGAATGGCTTGCAGAACGTCGCCATCCCTTGCTCCCATTTTTTTTCGCCCACGATCGCCAGCCGCGCAATGTCGCTCCAATGGTGGATGTCGAACTTGAAGTCTTCCCACAGCGCACCGGCGGTCCAACCGTGAAAATCGTGCAGCACGAGCAAGATATGGAGCTTGCCATGCGCCTTGATTTGCGTCTCGACCGCCGGCACCAACTGGGCGTAGGCCTCTTTAGTCAATTTTCCGGAGAGGCGCACCTCGAGCAGTTCGTCCGAGGCAATTAGCTCAATCGTATCAGCCATGATGTCGCTCCTGTTCGATAAGGATTGCAAACCATTCCTAATTCAACGGCGCCGCCGGCCTCTTGCCCCTGGCCGAGTGTGAGCCCACGAGGCGGCCCGCTCTGTTCAATCTAACGGGTTTTCGGCAGATTGCCAGCACGCGGTCGCGGCGTGCACAGCCAGCAATGCCGAAATCGCACGATCGCGACAGGTCAATCACGATTAATGAAACGGCCAAACCTGAAACGTCCAGGTCAAGATGGCGGCGCCCGTCAATAGCACGCCGACCGCCACAATCCAGGCAGGGTGAAAAGGGAGCGTACTTTTCTCTATCTTGTCATCGTATTCGCGCTGCTCCTTCTTTTTTTCCTCATGCTGTTTTGCTTTTTGCTGGTGATGCTTTTCCTGCCGATCCATTGCGTATCCTTTGAAATTGAAGAAGAGAGCCGCGCGGCGGTTCGCGCTCGCCGGCACGGCGGCGGACTCCTGATCGTAGCGGCTGCGGCGGACGGTTAATAGACCCGCGGCGCCGGCTCCGGAGCGCAGCGATCAACGAAATCAGCGCTCTTCGATCGTTTCCGGCATGTTGCGAATGGCCAGCGCGATCATGACCCAGTTCCAGCCGTGAAAGATCATCTCCAAGCCGACGAGCAAGCCCACGACCCAGATCGCGCTGCGGGCAAAGTGGCGATAAATAATGATCCCGCACAGCAGCGTAATGATGCCGTTCAACAACGACCAACCCCAGAACGGGTAGCGAATCAACAGCGAGGTCAAGATGCGGAACGCGCCGAGAAGCACGAACAGCGCGGCGAAAAAGGCGGCGGCCATGGCGGCCGAGCGGAGCGGCGCGTCGGAGATCATGTAGCCGGCCACGAGATACAAAATGCCGCACAGCAACTGCGGCAGCAGACCGCTCCATCGCCCCGCCCAGATTCCGGTGACGATCGTCGCCAGCCCGCTGATCATGAGCACGGTCCCAAGCACGATCATCACGAGAATCGACGCTCTGAGCGTGGCCGCCGGCACGACCACCGCGACCGTGCCGCACACGATCAGCAGGATTCCAAAGCAGAGCAGCCAGCACCAGCCCGACCGCAGATGTTTTAATTCAGCGTGGAATTGCGCGTGATTGTGAGCCAATGGCGGAGAGAGCGGCAACATGGCGTGGTCCTTTTCAAGGTGTAAAACAGAAGTAGTCGCAAGGGGCCCAACAGCAAAGACACGCGCAACATTCCGCGTCGCCGGCAGCCGCGCAGCGCGATAGCCATCTCTAGTTTACGTTGCCGCCCGGCCGCGGTGCCACTCTTTTTGACCCGGCGAACCGACGTGTGAGGGTAACGATTGTAGGTGCAAAATTTCGCTTTTTGGCAGACCGATGGATGGGTTTGCCGATTTTCCGCTTGTCGGGCGGGGAATCAGGACGGCATCACCGCCCAGAAGAAGGTGTGGAACGAGGAGGAGCAACGGATTTATGAGCATTTGGGGCCTGTTTTTGACGCCGGGCGCGAATGGAAGGCGCGGGCCTTGGCCAGCGGTCCGCTGGGTGGGAAGAAGGAGTTTGAACTCCGCGACCAGGTGCACGGCCTAGGAGCAAAATCCTTGGGGATAGTCGCCGACAAAGCTGCGAAAAAAGGGGATCCGCTTATCGCGTGCTGACGCTCACCGAGCTTGGGCCGCGCCCTCACGGAGCAGCGATTGGAGCGATTCCGCAGGGGGCCCTCCGCACCCGCTCAATATCCGGAATCGACGGGATACCTCGTGATTCCGCCGACCACCGCGGGAAGGTCGCCAGTAGCGAAGAATGAACATTTCGGAATTGCCGCATTTCAGCGAGAAATGCATGACTTTTTCAGGAGGGGAGGCAAGTTCTGCTAGCGGCGCGATGAGGATTCCAACTCGGCTGGTTCGAGGCTGGTAATTCTGTTAGTTTTTTGCCTCGTCCTGCTGCTCCGAACCACCCTCCAAACTGAGATTTGCGCATGAACTCGCCCTCCTCCGTCGCCGTGGCTGCCGCGGCGCGTCCGACCGCTCTGGTGACTGGCGCCAGTAGCGGGATTGGCCGCGAGTTCGCGCGCGTGCTGGCGCGGCGCGGTTACGACCTGATTATTTCCGCTCGCCGGGTCGAGCGGCTGCAAGACTTGAAACGCGAACTGGAAGAGGCCCACTCGATCGTCGCGACGGTGATCCCGGCCGATCTCCAAGCGGCCGATGGAGCCGCGAAACTTTTTCGCGCCGCGCAAGGGACCGGCCGCCGGATCGAGCTGTTGATCAACAATGCAGGGCTGGGCATTTTCGGATCGTTCTTCGAGCAAACGCCTGCCGAACTGGAGGCGATGATCCAAATTGATGTCGCGGCCTTGACGCAGCTTACGCGACTTTTCGCCGAGCAAATGGCCGCTGCCGGCGGAGGCTCGATTTTGCAGGTCTCCTCCTACGCCGGCTTGCAACCGATTCCGCGCTACACGGTTTATTCTGGCGCCAAGGCCTATGTCGTGGCGTTTTCGCAAGCCCTGCGGCACGAAATGAAACCGCACCACGTCCGGGTCTGCGTGCTCGCCCCCGGCTTTTCGGCGACCGAATTTCACGATGTATCGGGGCACGTGAAAACCAGCGCCATGCGTTTTCTGTCGCTCGGCGCCGGCCGATTGGCCGAGGCGGGCGTGCGCGGCGTGTTGCGGAACCAGTTTCTGATCACGCCGGGCTGGATGTATCGGGTGAACAACGTGCTGTTGCGATTCTTGCCGCGCTCGCTCGCGTCGGCCGTATCGGCTGCGATCGTCAAACACCGGACGAAAGACAAGCAGCCTTCGCTATCGTCGAAAGCGGCCTGAGCGGCTGGTCCGGGAACAGGCGACGAGCTGAACTGAATGAACGTTGCCGGCGGCGGCCCCTTTCGCCGGACGGCCGCAGTTTATAGAGTGAACGCTTTCCGATTCGCGCGGCTTGGCGTAGCTCTGGTGGAATGGTCGAAAACTGTCCCGTTAAATCGCTGGTGCACAAAGGCTTGACCATCGAGGGTTATTCTAGGGCGGCCGTGCAAACCTATTGGCGCTTTCCGGAGCTGAAACTCGGCTTCGATCTCGGCGCGCAGCCTTGGTCGTTCATGGGGACAGGCACTTGGTTCGTCTCGCACACGCATCTCGATCATATCGCGTCGCTGCCGGTGTATGTGGCGCGGCGGCGGATGATGAAGATGGAGCCGCCGGTCATTTATCTGCCTGAAGCCGCCATCGACGACGTGAATCGCATTCTCAAGCTGTTCACGCGCCTCGATCGCGGGCGGCTCCCGTGCCACCTCTTGCCGATCAAACCGGGCGACGAGATCGAGCTGTCGCGCGAACATGTGGTGACGGTGGGCGAAGCGCGGCACACTGTCCCGGCCATGTGCTTTTGCGTCTGGGAGCGGCGCCGCAAGCTCAAGGCCGAATATCAACACTTGGCGGGAGATCAAATTCGCGACTTGCGCCTCGCGGGAACCGAGGTCACGGCGGAGACTCGGATTCCGCGGGTTGCTTATCTGGGAGACAGCGCCCCGGCCGGTTTGGACAACAACCCCGAGTTGTATCAGGCGCAAGTCCTCATTACGGAGCTAACCTTTGTGGCGCCGTCGCATCGGAAGGAGAAAATCCACAAGTTTGGCCATCTGCACTTGGATGATTTTCTCGAGCGCCAAGAGCGGTTTCAGAATGAATTGATCGTGGCGAGCCATTTCAGCACGCGCTACGAAGACAGCCGGATTCGCAAGCTGATTGAACGCAAGCTGCCTGGCCTGCTCGGCGGCCGGCTGCACCTCTGGCTGTAGCGGAGGGTCGCGCCGCCGACTAAGCCAGATCGACTTCGTCTTCCGCGAGGGCGCGCGGGGCGGGCCGTTTCAGCTTCAAGGTCTTGAGCTGGCCAATCATGAAGCTCATCGCGCGGGCCGTGTCGCGGAGCGCTTTGGTAAAATCGCCATTGGCCGAGGACATGTGCGCCGTCCGCAATAGCGCGTCGAACTTGGTCCAATCGACCGGCCAGCGCTCCGAGTTCGCGGCCGAGCGGAGTTGATCGACGACTTTGCTGACCGCTTGCACCACGCTCGCATTCGGCACGGCATTGGCGCGCGTATGGGGACCCTTGCCCAGCAAGGCGCCGGCCCGCAGATACATCGGTCCGCGTCCTCCGGCCAGATTTTTCATCACGCCGACGATGGCCAGGATCGTCCCCAAGAGCGCGCTGGCGCCGGCGGCAATCCACTGGGCGACGGCGGAAAACACCAGCGCCAGCAGCACCAGCGCCCCGCCGGCCACCCAAAACGGCACCGCCTTCTTTTGGCCCAACTTGGGATCGCTGGTTTTCATCTGCAGCGGCTCAGGCGACTGCATCAATTGAGTCGAGACAATTTTCACAATCAAGATCGTGGTATTGTCGGGACCGCCGCGGAGGTTCGCCAAATCGATGAGCGATTGGGCCGCCTCGCCAATCGGCATGGCGTTCAAGAACGCGCCGATTTCCTCGTCGCTCACTTGGCCGCTGAGCCCGTCACTGCACATCAAGAACATATCTCCGACGGCGACCGGAAAGGGCCCCTCCAGATCGACCTGGACGCTCTCGTGCGGGCCGAGCGAGCGGGTAATGATGTTCTTCGGCACGAGCGAGTTCACCGCGTCGGCGGATAGGTTGCCTTGCGCCTTCATTTCCCAAACGAGGCTGTGGTCGAACGTGAGTTGTTCGATGACCGGCCCGCGGACGCGATAGATGCGGCTATCGCCCGCGTGCGCCAAGAGCACCCCTTGCGGCAAGAGGACCAGCACGCTGCTAGTCGTGCCCATGCCGGAAAAGTCTTGGTTCGATTGTCCGCGATGATGGATCAGGGCGTTGGTCTCTTGGACCGCTTGGACAATGGCGGTCGGAGGGGGCTGATCGATGAGTTTGTAGTAGGTATGCGGAATCCCGTCGGCGGCCATTTTGCTGGCGAGCTCGCCGGCGGCGTGCGCGCCCATCCCGTCGGCGACGACGAAGACATGTCCGCGCGCCAGCCAAGCAGCCGGATCATCGGCAATCACGACCGCGAACGAGTCCTGGTTGTTGCCGCGCCGCATGCCCACGTCGCTGGCGGCGACATGCTCGAAATGCTGTTTCCAGTTGATCGCGGAAGAGTCCATGAACGGCCGCAGCACTGCGCGTGGGAAGAAGAGCGGAAAAAACCGGATGCCGACAATGACTCGATTGTAATCTGGGCGAAGGGCAAATTGTAGGCTAACTCGGCGAACGCCGCGGCGCCGTTTGTCTCTTGACCTGCGACGCCGACCTTGATATTTCACCCGTACTTATCCCAATCGGTCGAGGTGCGTCGGCATCGGCAGCCGGCCGCCAGCTTTCGTCTGTTCTCGAACAACGGCGTTCCGACCGACTTTTCTCGGCTCGTATGGCTCGCATGAATCGGGCATTTCACATCGCGACGTGCAAGGCGGCGGTGCTGAGCTGCGCGCTCGTGGGACTCTTGGCCGAATCGGCCTGGAGCCAGCGCGTGCAGTTTCCGACGCCAGTCGCCCCGACCGATCCGTTTGCGCAGCCGGCGGCGGCTGCGGCGCCGGTTTATCCCGCTCCGCAGCCAAGCTTCGCGCCGAACGTCAGCCCCTATCCGGCGCAGCCGTACCCTACGCAACCGTATCCGGCCCAGCCCTATCCGGCGCAGCCTTATCCTGTCCAGCCGCCGCCGTATCAACCGCCGCCGGGCGGTTTCGATCCGTATTCGATGGGTCCGTCCGGCAGCTATGCGCCTCCGACGGCGACTCCCTACTCGGCGACCCCTTATTCAGCGACGCCCAACGCGATCTTTCCATCGAACGGCGGCCCAGGGCAACCGAGTTGGGACCCGGGCGAATGGTTGACCCCGGCCGGCGACGGCACTCGCTTCTTGCGCGAGTTGCGATTTGAGGACACGTGGCTCGCGCCGATTGGCGGCGGCAACAAGCTAGGAGTCGATGATGTTGATTTGTCGGCGACGTTTCAGTTTCCCATTTTCGCGCAACGGCAAGCGCCGCTGTTCGTGACGCCGGGATTCGCCTTTCACTTTTGGAACGGCCCGGTCAGCACACCGACCCAGATCGCCGATTTGCCCCCCGAAACGTACGACGCGTATCTCGACACCTCGTGGAGCCCGGTGATTACGCCGTGGCTGACCGCGGAACTCGACGTCCGCGTAGGAGTGTATTCCGATTTTCACTTGGTTTCCACCGAGAGCATTCGCATCCTCGGAGGGGGCGACGCGCTGATTACTTTGTCGCCGATTTGGAAAGTGAAACTCGGCTTGGAGTATCTTGATCGGCTGAAGGTGAAATTGCTGCCCATCGTGGGGGTCGTCTGGACCCCGAACGACGAATCACGCTGGGAAATTGTTTTTCCGCGCCCGAAAATCGCCCAGCGGCTCAATCCGCTCGGCACGATCTCGCTGTGGTGGTATATCGCGGGCGAGTACGGCGGCGGCAACTGGACGATCCGCCGCGCCAGCGGCCTCGGCGACGACTTCGACTACAACGACATCCGGCTCGAACTAGGGATCGAATGGGCGACTCCTCAGAACTGGAAAGGGATGTTGGAAATCGGCTATGCCTTCAATCGCGAGTTGATCTACCAAAGCGGCGCGCCGCAGTCGTTCGACCCGTCGGGCACGCTGTTGTTTCAGGCCGGACTGGCGTATTAGCGAATCTTGGCGCGGAGTGAGTTCGTGTGGGAGTTCATGGATCGAATCCATTTTCGTAAGCGGATCAACAAGGTCGGCAAATGTGAACAGCACCTCTCCTTCATTTGTGTTCGCAGCCCGGACGGCTCGGGTTCTGCTCTTCGGCCTCTTGCTGGATTTCAGCGTGGTCGCGGCCGCGCGTGCGCAATTTGAATCGCTGCCGCCGACCACCGCGCAGCCGGCCGCCTATAGCGAGCCATTCAACCCACCGTTTCCGCCGTGGGACCAAGGACCGGGGGGTCGCCCTCAGCCGCCAATTTATACGTATCCGGTCTCTCCCGATTATGTTCCGCCGGTGGCGCTGCCGGGCGCCGGGGCTGGCCCATCCGGCTGCGAACCTTCCGGCGGCGCGGCTGGCTCGTTCGCGCCGCTGCCGAACTACGACGGATCGTCGGCGGCCTGCGACCCGAACGGATCGCCTTACGCGGCGGAGCAACCGTTGCCACTGGACGCCGCGCCGGTCAAGCCGAGCGAAGGGCGCGACGGCGTGTTGCAGCGGTTCGCGTTCATCGACACCTGGCTGCCGAGCATCGGTCCGCAGGGGCAAGAGAACTTCGATCTCGAATTGTACGCCATGCTCGGAATTCCGATTCCCTCGCGCGAGTCGCCTTTGCTGATCACGCCGGGCTTGCAAACGCACAATTGGGACAATCTCGGGCTGAGCCCGAATTTACCCTCCGATCTATACGATGCGTATGCGGAAATCCTCTGGCTGCACAAATGGAGCGACGACTTTGAAACCTATGCCGGAGTCACCCCCGGGTGGCACGGCGATTGGCAGAACTCGCACGAAAAAGCTTGGCGCCTCGAAGCCCAAGTCATCGGCAACTACACTTATTCGCCGACGCTGAAGCTCGTCCTCGGGTTAAAATACCTCGACCGGCCTGACGTTTGGGGCTTGCCGATCGCCGGCTTTATTTGGACCCCCAACGACGATGTGCGCTACGAGGCGGTCTTTCCAAAGCCTAAATTGGCGCATCGTTTTCTGTGCACCGACCGCGGTGAATACTGGTTCTATTATGGGGGCGAACTGGGGGGCGGAATCTGGGGAATGGTCCATACCGACGGCCAACTCGATGTCGTCTACTCCAAAGACTATCGCCTCTTGATCGGCATCGAAGACAAAATGATCAACGGCTGGACCGGTCGGCTCGAATTCGGCTTTGTCTTCGGCCGCAAAATCCAATTCGAAAGCGGACTCCCCCAGGTCGAGCCGGCCGACACACTTTTGGTGCGCACGGCGATTGTCTATTAGGCGGCCGGGCAAGGCAATGGCGAGGGCCGTGAGTCTACAGGCAACCGGGTGCGCTCCGTCATTCCCGCGCCTCGCAAAATGACGAAAGGCAACCGGGCGCGCTCCGTCATTCCCGCGCAAGGCAAAATGACGAAAGGCAACCGCGCGTTCTTCGTCATTCCCGCGCAGGCGGGAATCCAGGGCAATGGCTAGGGCCGTGAGTCTACAGGCAACCGGGCGCGCTCCGTCATTCCCGCGCCAGGCAAGATGACGAAAGGCAACCGGGCGCGCTCCGTCATTCCCGCGTCTGGCGAGCAAACGATCCCACTTCGTCATTCCCGCGCAGGCGCGAATCCAGGCCGGCGCCGAAAAGCCGGCATCGCCAGCCGTGCCACCATCGCCTTCACCCAGGCCACTGGATTCCCGCCTCCGCGGGAATGACGGAAATCATTACGCGTCGCGCCTCGTGGATTCCCGCCTTCGCGGGAATGACGGAAACCAGACGTTTCGCGCTCCGTGGATTCCCGCCTGCGCGGGAGTGACGGAAACCAGACGTTTCGCGCTTCGTCATTCCCGCGCAGGCGGGAATCCAGCGCCTTTTGGTGCGATTTCCTCATCGGCGTCTTGGCCGGCGAGCATAATGCGCTCGGCAACTTGCGCGGGTGCGAAGCGCTCGTGTATTGCCAATGGATGGCATTCACTCAAGCTGCGGAACCAAGTGTCTTGCCGCTTCGCAAACTGCCGCGTCCGCAGCTTGACTAGCGCGATGGTGGCCGGCAAATTGCGCTCGCCGCGCAGATGCTCTAATACTTCGCGATAGCCGACGGCTTGGCTTGCGGTCCGGCCGTAGCTGCCGCCGCCGGCCAGCCATGCTCGGACTTCGTCCACAAGCCCGGCTGAGAACATCTCGTCGACGCGCCGCTCGATGCGAGCGTGAAGCTCCGCGCGTGGCCACGCGAGCACGAACACGCGGCATTCGGCGGCAGGGCGGCCGCGCTCGAATTGTGCCTGCCAAGCGCTGATCGGGCGGCCAGTCTTTTCAAAAACCTCCAAAGCGCGAATCACGCGGCGCTCGTCTTCGACGTGCAGCCGCGCCGCAGCCGCCGGGTCCACGCCAGCCAGCCGCGCATGTAGCGCTGCCTTGCCGGCGGTCCGCGCGAACTCCTGCAAAGATTCGCGGAAGCTCCAATCGGCCGGCGGCCCTGCGAAAATTCCGCGGAGCAAGGCCTTCAAATAGAGGGGCGTCCCGCCAACGAACAGAACCTGCTTTCCACGCGCCTGAATCGATTGAACGGCTTGTTCGGCATCGAGCAGATAGCGAGCGACGCTATACTCGTCGCTCGGATCGACCAGATCAAGCAGATGATGCACCGCGGCCGCCTGTTCCGCCACGGTCGGCTTGGCCGTGCCCAGATCCATACCTCGATAGACCGCCATTGAATCGAGCGAGACGATTTCCGCGCCGAGCCGCCGCGCTAATTCCACGCCGGTGGATGTTTTTCCCCCGGCGGTCGGACCGGTAATGAACCAGCAAGTGGCGGCGAAATCGAACATAGTAGACCATTCTAATCAGGGCCGGGCGGCACGCGCAATCCGAGCCGGGCTGCGCGGCCGGACGGAATCGCGGTATAATCCGGCAAAGCGGTTTGATTTCTTTGGCGAGTGACTTCAGCATGCCCCACGACCCGACCGTTCTCCAACAACTGCTGGCCGTGATTGCGGACCGCAAGGCGAACCCGCCGGCCAAATCCTATACGACCACGCTGTTTGCCGGCGGGGTCGAAAAAATTGGCGGAAAAATTCGCGAGGAGGCGGCCGAGGTGGTCGAAGCCGCCGCCGAGCCGGGTGAAGCGGGCCGCCAGCACCTCATCCACGAAGCGGCCGACTTGCTCTATCACTTGTTCGTCATGCTCGTGCAATGCGGCGTCTCGCTCGCCGACGTCGAGCAAGAACTCGCCCGGCGATTCGGCATCTCCGGGCTGGACGAAAAAGCGGCTCGGCCGCGCGCGGGCCAGCAGTCCGGCGAATGAGACCGCGCGGCAGCTTGGGCTTGAGACGGCGCGGCCCCGTGCGCTGCTGTGCTTTTCGTCCGTCGCCGCAGGCCTGTTCATGGCGGCTCGCGGACGTAGGCTTGCCACGCCGCGGGCAAGGGGGCCGTGACCTGCACGTCTTCGCCGGTCATGGGATGCTGAAACTGTAATTCGCGGGCGTGGAGTCCAATCGCCCGCAGCCGATAATCGGCGTAGCTTTCGCCGAAGGGCAAGGGACCGCCGTAGAGCTCATCGCCCAGCAGCGGCCAACCGCGCGAGGCGGCTTGCACTCGGACTTGATGGGTGCGGCCCGTTTCGAGCGTGATTTCGAGCCACGAGCCAGCCGTCGTCTGTCCGCGCGTGCGATAGTGGAGGATCGCTTCGCGGGCGTTCGGTTCGCCGCGCGCGGCGACCGCGGCGCGCGGTTCGTCCGGCACCTTGCACAGCCAATCGATCCAATCGCCGGCCGCGGGAGTGACCTGGCCGGCGGTCAGCGCCCAATAGGTTTTGCGGACGAGGCGGCCTTCAAATTGTTCAGCCAACCGCCGCGCCGCGCGAACGTGCCGAGCGAACACCATCGCTCCCGAAGCCGGCCGATCGAGCCGATGGGGTACGCCAAGATAGACATTGCCTGTCTTTTGCTCGCGCTGCCGGTAGAACGCCTTGAGGCGGGCTTCGAGACTGTCGATCCCCGGCGGAGCTTGCGTCAGCAGGCCCGCCGGCTTGTTCACGACCAGACAGGGCCCTTGCTCATACAAGATTTCCAGCTCAGGAACGGCGGCGATGGCCAGAGACTCCCAAAAACGCGATTAGGCGCATGGCGACGAGGTGTCGTCCTCTTGCTCAGGAGTGCGCCGATAATCGCTCGATCGATATTCACGGTTGATTATCATGGATCGCCAACCGCTTGAGAAGCGGGCAGACCGGCATGATTCACGTCCGCCGTCCCATTGCCAGCGCCACTCGGTCCGCTTCTGGCAGGTTCCTTGATCCGCTCGCCGCGGCCGGTAAAATCCACCATGCACTATTCGCTGGTGGCGCCCGAACTTGAACTCCCCGACGCGATGGTCACGGTCAGCCTGTGGCTGGTCGAGTTGGGGGCGCACGTCCAAGCAGGCGAGCGAATCGTCGAGCTGTTGGCGGGCGACATCACGGTCGATCTTTCGAGCCCGGCCGCCGGGATACTCCGCGAAATCCGCGTGAGCGAAGACGAGGCGGCGCCCGCCGGCCAAGTCCTAGGCACGATCGAATTTGCGTAACGGGCGGGGTGTCGTCACGGCGATTTCGCTATTCGCCGCCGGCCAACTTGGCGACGCTTGCTTCGGCGGCGGAGCGAACCTCCGGGTCGGCGTGCTGCACGAGGCGCCCTAGCGCGACGGCGGCTTCTTTCGACTGCGGGGCCAACAACTCCAGGGCTTTGACCGCCAAGGCGCGATTCTTGATCTGCGGGTTGTTCAAGTGCGCGAGGATGGCGGGAATCGCCTTCGGCCCGAGCTTGGCAATGCTGGCGGTGGTGTCCCAGTCGTCGGCGAGAACTTCCAGCAGCACCGGCAGCGCGTCGATTCCTGCGGGCCCGGCTATGGCTGCGAGCGTTTCTGCCGCGACGCCGTTGCCGCGCTCGAGCACAATCGCGCGCACGGCGGGGGCCGCGTCGATCGCTTCCAAACCCATCGGCGAAATATACATGAGCGCATCCCAGCGCGCCCGATGGTCCCCTTTTTTAAGCTGCTCGACAAACACCGGAATCGCTTCGCGGGCCGTTTTCGCATCAATCCGCGTTAAGGCGACCGCCGAGGTCCAGCGGAAGTCAGGATCCTCGCCGCGTAGACCATCGAGCAACAAGGGGACGGCGCCGCGCGAGGCGGTTCCCATCGCGCCCAGCGCGTCGGCCGCCATGACGCGGCAGGCCGGATCACGCAGCGCCGCGGCCAAGGCGGGAATGGCGGGAGCGGCATCCGGACCGATCCGGCCGAGCGCTTCGGCGACGGCCCATTTGACAAGCGGATCCTGGTCGCTCATTGCTTCGCGCAGAGCGCCGACCGCCGATTTCGCTTGGTTTCCCAGGTCGCCCAGCGCAATCGCGGCGGCTTTGCGGGCCGCCGCGCTTTCATTCCGCAACAATCGTTCGAGTTCGGCTAGCGCCGGGCCGTCCTCGTCGCCGATCAGGGCCGATGCCCGCGCGGCGCTGGCCCGGACCAATGGGTCGGGGTCGTGAAAGGCCCGCTCGAGCGGAGCCAGCGCCAGTTGTGCCGGCGCGCCGATCAGCCCGAGTTCTTCCGCCGCCTCAAGCCGCATCCGCGCTTCGTGCGCTTGCAGCGACGCGATCAAGGCGGGCACATCTTCTGGCCCGGCCGCGCCCGGTCCCACCACCCAAGGCGAGCCCTTGTCGCCGACTTCCCAAACACGCTCCGGCATTTTCAGGCTCGCGCGAATGCGCCAGACCGGACAGTCGCGGCCGCGCAGCACCTTTTGATAGGCGACATTGTTGTATTGAAAGATCCCTTGGTTGGAACCGTGGCTGACCACGGTCACGACCTGTTCTTTGCCCGCCAGGATTGGCGGAATCTGCTCGCGAAGTTTTTCGGGTTGTCCATAATAGGCGAGCGACAATTCCGGCCGGCCGGTCGTCATGGTCCACCAGTGATCCTCAAGCGCCGCGCACTGATACCAATAGTGACCGGTGCAGACGACCGACGCGCCTCCGGTGGTGAAGCAAATGGCCATTTCGCCCGGCTCCGCCCATTCGAGAACCATCCGCGGTTCGCGCGGATGAAAGCCGTGGGCGACGCGGTGGCGGATGGGGGTGTCGGCCGTTTCGCCTTTGAGATCGGCCACTTTTTTATAGACGACAATCTGCCGCTCGCGGCTGACTTTCTCGACTTTCAGCACCGTGATGGACTGCGCGTCGTTGATGACGCTGCCCAACGAGGGAGTGATATCGACATACGCTTGCGCGCTCGTCGTCAAGGCGAAGCAGAGAATTGCAAACCCAATGAACCTGATCATGGGCCAGACCTCCTGGAGACCGGGGGAGTGAAAAGCCGAACGGCGAACCAATCTCGATCCGCCGGCAGGTGGGCGTGCCAACTTCGAATGTGTTTCAAATGTACGCCTCACATTCCCGCTGGGAAAGGGTCGAAGCCTAGCAGCGTCGCGAAATCGAGGGAATAGCGATAAGCCGCGGGAAAAGCCGCAAAAAACGGACGCCAGCATCACCAAGTCGAGCCTTGATGCGGGGGAAGGATGAGGGAATGTAATTCTGTCTCGAAGCGATTTCGGCCAGTTCGAGGTGCCGACCAATCCTTAAGCCAATGGGCAAAATCCAAAAAATGAAATCGCGGACGAAGATGTCAGGCTTGTCCCGCGACTTGCAAAAAAAGTGGAAAATGAGCCGGCCGAATCGTTGCGGGACGCGAAGGCGCCGATTACGATGACAAAACAACACAATTCCGCTGGGAATTGTCGAGTTTGCGTTATGGGTCGGTTCGCACCGCGCACTCGCGCTGTTTGGAAGTCGCCGCCGCCGCGAGTGATTCGCGCTGCACCGACCTTTTGACCGCTCTTCTCACGACACGCTTCACAGGAATCTCATCTCATGAAACTCAAACCTTCTCTGCAAATTCTGATCGGGCTCGCCTGCGGCGGGTTATTGGGATTCGCGATCGCAGCGGCCAAGCTCGCGGTCGTGGAACCGGCCGCCGCCGCGCCGAGCGCCGCAGCACCTTTGAACACAGCACCTTTGAACGGAGCCGCCATTTCAAGCCCGGTCGCTAAGCCTGCCGCAAGCGCGCCGGTAAACGCCCAAGAACTGGCGCTGGCGAACCCTAAGGTTAAAGCGGCCGTGGCCGATAAGACCAGCAAGAACGGCAAAAAGCCGAACATCCTGTTTATCATGGGAGACGACATCGGCTGGTTCAATATCGGCGCTTATCATCAAGGCATCATGTCGGGCAAGACTCCGAATCTCGACAAGCTGGCCGCCGAAGGCATGCGCTTCACCGATTATTATGCCGAGGCCAGTTGCACCGCCGGCCGCGCGAACTTCATCACCGGCGAGATTCCCTTGCGCACCGGACTAACAACGGTTGGCCAAGCTGGCGCCGACGTGGGCATTCCGGCCCAAGCTTGCACCTTGGCGACCGCGCTCAAGGCGGAGGGCTACGCGACGGGCCAATTCGGCAAAAACCACTTGGGCGATCTGAATAAATATCTGCCCACCGTGCATGGCTTCGACGAGTTCTTCGGCTACTTGTATCACTTGGATGCGCTGTCGGACCCGTACTGGTATTCCTTCCCTGACGACAAGGCCTACTACGATAAATATGGTCCGCGCAGCGTGGTGCACTGCTATGCCACCGACACCGACGATCCGACCAATATGCCGCGGTGGGGCCGCGTCGGCAAACAGAAGATCACCGACGAAGGGCCGTTGCCCCCGTTCCCCAAGATGACCGACGTCCCGAACATGCACGACCTGTCGTTCGTCAAGGCGAAATACGACATGACGACGTTTGATCCCGTGCTGGTCAAAGCCTCATGCGATTTCATGGACAAGGCCCAAAAGGACGGCAAACCGTTTTTCGTCTGGCACAACACCACTCGGATGCACGTCTGGACGTTCTTGTCGCCCAAGTATCGCGCGATGATGAATAGCAAGACGAACTACGGGCTAGAAGAGGCGGGCATGGCCGACTTGGACGACAACGTGGGCGCCCTCCTCAAGCATTTGGACGACATGGGCGAAGCCGACAATACGATCGTCATCTTCACCACCGACAATGGCGCGGAAGTCTTCACCTGGCCCGATGGCGGCATGACTCCCTTCAAGGCCACCAAGGGAACCGTGGGCGAAGGCGGTTTCCGCGTCCCGTGCATTGCGCGGTGGCCTGGCCACATCAAGCCCGGCAAGATCGAAAATGGCATCTTCTCCGGCCTCGATTGGTTCCCCACCTTGACGGCGCTCGCCGGCAATTCCGAAATCACCACGCAACTCCTGAAGGGAGTTAAGCTCGGCGACCGCACGTACAAAAATCATCTCGATGGTTATGATCAGACGGAACTGCTCGAAGGCAAAGGCCCATCGAAGCGGCACGAACTCTTTTACTTCGGCGGGCCGGCGCTCGGCGCCATTCGCATCGACGATTTCAAATTCACATTCTTTCAGCAGCCGGGCGGGTGGCCTGGTCCGAAAGTCACCACCGACATGCCGACGATGTACAACATCCGCCAAGACCCGTTTGAGCGCACGCCGTCAATCGCCGGACAAAGCTTGAACGATTCGGCGGGCGGATACATGAATGATTTCATGGCGCGCGAATTCTGGCGGTTCGTGCTCGTCCAGCAGCAAGTGGGCAAGCTGGCGCTGACCGCGATCGACTATCCGCCGATGCAAGACCCCGCCTCGTTTAATCTCGATGCGGTGAAAAAGAAAATCGACGAAATGATGAAGCACCACGAAGGTCAATAGCGGTTTCGAGTGCAATCGGCGTCCACCATTCCCTCGGCTCGACCCAATCCGGTCGGCCGAGGGATTTTTTTTGGTCGTTGTGAACGACATCCAGCAAGTCCTTTCCGCATCGGATACCGCGCGGCCTCAGGCCACCCCGCAGCGATAAAAACGTTCTGAGCGAATGCTTCAACAGGCGTTGTTATGGAATCGGATGCGCTTTCAGAAATTCATCCAAATCTTCGGCGGGTGCAGTGGAGCCCAGCAGCCGAATGGCGCCGCGAAACCGCAGAGTTTCGCCTGCCGGTTCATCAGTCGGTTTGACCGCTTGCTTGTCGGAGGTCTTTGACGGCTGGTTTTCACCTTCGGGCACCGCGTGCCTAATAATTTCGAAGATGCTTCCGCGAAAGCACTGCGGCTCCCAAACGGGGGGTTTCGATTTGGTGTCGCGCCATTCGCTGTCTTCACGATGCTGGACGCGATCGAACCGCGATTTAGTAGCAGGCTTCAAACAGAGAAGATACGTCGCGTCGAGTTGCAATATCCAGCCTCGTTGATCGTTGCAGACCCAAATCTGAGGCGAATTGGGGCGAGCGAAATTCGTGCTTTCCTTATCGATCATTTGGCTTTCGCCCATATAAAACAAGATGTCGGATCCCGATTGCACTTGCCCCTTCAATACTTTCCGCGTCGTGAGCGTCGCCAGAAAGCAAACGCCTGCGCGCGGCGGTTGGCTCGTCGTGTCGAAATTCCGCAAGCGCTCGACCTTGGTGACCGATCCAATGACAATCGCATCGGCTTTTTCGAAATCATTTTTCAAATCGTCGTACAGAGGAAAATAAGCCCGCACAGCTTGCGAAAAGCTCAGTAGCCAAATTCCCAATGCAATCCAGACCGGCAGACAAATAGACTGAGAAAATCGCTTCAAGGCAGAACCTCCATGGTGGGGCAGACAAAAGGAAATGCGCGGTCGATTTTGGCATGATGACATCGCGGTCCGCGGTTAGAATTATTCCAAGTCCGCAATGGATATCGGCGCTCCCTCCGGAAGCGAGCGCCCGCGGAGGCTTGAATGGAAATAAAGTCTCGGCATAACGGTCTGTTGAAAAATGCCGTCCTGGCGTTTTCCAACCGCGCCAAGTGCAGCGCCTAGTTCCGCGCAGCTCGCAAAATAACGAGTTGCGTCGTCAATTTGGCATCGCATCCAGGCGATGATGCAACCTGTTGAATACTAAAGCAGCCTGCTAATCAGCGCTTCCCAGCGAGCGGATTGTTCGCAATAATGCAGGATTCATCGAAAACGCACGGCGGCGGGCGGGCGCGGCGAGAATGTCCGCTCGCGGAGACGGCGTCCAAGGTGAGAGATTGAGGAGCAGGAGGGGAACGCCGATCGTTCATGCTCATGGCTCGCTCAGCATCCTGGTGCGGCGCCGCTCCGCGAACGGATTGGTTCTCCGGACCGCGCCCCGCGCGATCGGTCAATGGAGCGGCGCTGAACCAACGAACTTGCCGGCCGACGCGCCCACCGCGCACTCAGGACCTTCAGCCGCCGCGACGGAACGCAGAATTTCAGAACCTGAACTGAGCCCAGTCACCTTCAGACCCGCGGACCAAACTCATGCTCGATAAGATTCGCTATCAAGGCATTACGTTCGACGACATTTTGCTCGAGCCGCGCTATAGCACGGTCGTGCCGGCCGATTGCGACGTCGGCACTCAGCTCACGAAGCGGATCCGGCTCCATATTCCCATGCTCAGTTCGCCGATGGACACGGTCACGGAGCATGAAATGGCCATCGCGCTGGCGCAGCAAGGAGGCCTCGGCGTGATCCACAAAAACATGTCCGTCGCGCGCCAAACCGAGGAGGTCGACAAGGTCAAACGCTCGGCCAACGGCATCATTTACGATCCCAAAACGCTTCCCCCCGATGCGAGCGTCGGTAAAGCCCGCGCCATCATGGAGCAATTCAACGTATCGGGGGTGCCGGTTTGCGAGGGAAAGAAGCTCGTCGGAATTCTGACGCGCCGCGACCTGCGGTTTTTGGAGAACAACGACTTGAAGATTTCCGAGGTGATGACGAAGGAAAACCTCGTGACCGCCCAAGGGACCGTGACGCTTGAGCAGGCTGAGCAGATTTTAATGGCAAAAAAGGTCGAGAAACTTTTGCTGGTTGACGAAGATTACACACTGACCGGACTGATTACGATCAAAGACATCGACATGATGAAGCACTACCCGGACGCCTGTAAAGACAGGCAAGGTAGGTTGCGTGTGGGCGCGGCGGTAGGCGTGCACGATTACGAGCGCGCCGGCAGCTTGATCGCTCAAGGGGTTGATGTCTTGATCGTCGATAGCGCGCATGGCCATTCGGCCAACGTCGTGGAGACGGTCAAGACCATAAAACAACGATGGGACATTGACGTGGTCGCGGGGAACGTGGCCACGGAAGAAGGCGCTGCCGATTTGATCGCCGCCGGCGCCGATGCGATCAAGGTCGGCATCGGCCCCGGCTCGATTTGCACCACGCGCGTCATTTCCGGCGTTGGCGTGCCGCAGATCACCGCGATTTTTTTGGCGGTGCAAGCCGCCCAAGGACAAGGAATCCCGGTGATCGCCGATGGAGGCATTCGCTTCTCCGGCGACATCACCAAGGCGATTGCCGCCGGGGCCAGCGCCGTGATGATCGGCGGCCTGTTCGCCGGCGTGACGGAAAGTCCAGGCCAATTGATCTTGTATCAAGGCCGCACGTTCAAGGTCTATCGCGGGATGGGTTCCTTGGGCGCGATGGTGCAAGGGTCCAGCGAACGGTACCGCCAAAAGGGGGCCGAGCGCGGGCCCGACAAGTTAGTGCCCGAAGGCGTGGAAGGTCGAGTTCCCTACAAGGGAGCATTAAGCACGTTCGTTTACCAACTGGTCGGCGGTTTGCGAGCCGGGATGGGCTACTGCGGCACGGCGACAATTGAAGAATTGCGCAGGGACGCGCGGTTTATCCAGGTTTCTTCCGCCAGCGTTAGGGAGAGCCACCCCCATGATATCGTTATTACGCAAGAAGCGCCCAACTACAGCCCCGAGCACAAATCGAGCGAAGCTCCTTAAGACGTTCGCCGCCGGCGCTGCGCTCGCCGCCACCTGCGCCGGGTGGCGCGCCCAGGCCGACGAGGGCGGTCCGATGCGCTGGTCGCTGCAAACCACGCGCGGCGCCGTCAATCCATTCCGCGACGATCCGCCTGCCACCTACCGCGACCAGGCGGGCGAAGTGCCGACCCCGCAGATTTCGAGCCATTCTAGCCGCGTGACGGCTGCCGCCTACAACGGGCCGGCCGCCAGCAAGAGTTATTCGAACGCCGACGCGCCCTCGAGCGTCCCGCCGGCGTATTCCAGCAGCACTCATGCCAAAGCGACCTCGACGAGCGGCACGAAAGCTCCGTTGCCGACCCCGAACAATAATCTGAAATGGCGTGCGAAGCAGCCGAGCTCGGCTGCCGCGCCGCAGCTTCCTTCCATGCCCGAAGTGACTCCGGCGCAATACTCCGCCCCCGGCGATGCGGGCCCCGTGGTGCAACAGCCGGGCGATGTGGCTGCGCCCGGCGCCGCGCTCGAGAGCGTGTCTCCCTCCGACGTGTATCTGCAGCCGGTATCGAAAAGCGGCACGCCGACATCGCGTCGGACCGCGCGCTCGATCGTCAAGAACGAGCCGACCCCGGCTCGGTCCGAGCCGCATTCGATTATGAAAATCGGTTCGTCGGCCGGCCGCTCAGTCACTTTGACGCGCGAATCGAACGAGGGAATGAGGATCGAA
>DASRSE010000155.1:0-11651 GCA_035656655.1 Pirellulales bacterium | reverse complement strand
AGACCCAAGAAATTCGCGATCGGCGAGAATGGCAAATAGCAGCTCACCATCATGATCAGCGCGGTGGTCACAATCAGCGGCCAACTCGCGCGGCTTTGGATGAACGGAATTTTGTTCGTCCGGATCACATGGATAATCAACGTCTGCGTCATCAACGATTCGACGAACCAGCCGGTCTGAAACAGCCGCTCTTTGTGCTCGGCAATCGTGCGCACGCCGTTGACCAGTTGGCCGTGGTTGAGCAGCCCGCTATCGTCGCCCGGCAGAATCCAGCATTTGAAGACATACAGCATCACAAAGAACGTCGTGTAGTCGAAGATCGAACTGATCGGCCCGATGAAGAAGATGAAGCGGCGGATTTCGTCGATCAGCCACGGCCGCGGCTTGGCGATTTGCTCTTCATCGACGTCATCGGCCGGAATCGGCACTTGCGAAAAGTCATACAGCAGATTGTTGGTCAAGAGCTGGATCGGCTTCATCGGCAAGAAGGGCAAAAACGCGCTCGCCCCCAGCACGCTGAACATATTGCCGAAGTTGGAACTCGCGCCCATCCGGATATATTTCAAGATGTTGGCAAAAACCTTGCGGCCGTCGAGAATGCCTTCTTCCAACACCATCAGGCTCTTCTCGAGCAGAATCAAGTCGGCCGATTCCTTGGCAATATCGACGGCCGTATCGACGGAAATGCCCACGTCCGACGCGCGCAGCGCGGGCGCGTCATTGATGCCGTCCCCCATGAACCCGACAACGTGCTTTTTGCTCTGCAGGGCTTTGATGATCCGCTGTTTGTGGGCGGGCGACAGCCGGGCGAACAGAACCGTCTGCTCGGCCGCCTCGGCCAATTGCGCGTCGCTCATCGCCTCGACTTCTTGCCCTGTCAGCAAATGGTCGGTCGCCAGCCCCACGTCGCCACACACCTTTCGCGTGACCAAGGCGTTGTCGCCGGTCAGGACCTTGACGGTCACGCCGTGCTTTTGCAAGGCCGCAATCGCCGGCGCCGCGGTGTCCTTCGGCGGGTCGAGAAACGCGACGTAGCCCTGCAAGACCAAGTCGCTTTCGTCCTCTTTGGAATAAGCATTCTTGTCCGGCAGGTCCTTATACGCCACCGCCAGCACGCGAAAACCGTCTTCGCTCAAGCTCTCGTATTCTTCCTTGAGGTCGTTGATGATGACCTGCTCCATCGAGAGCACTTCGCCGTTCAACTCGAACCGCGTACTGCGGCGAAAGACTTCTTCCGGCGCCCCCTTGGTCAACAAGCGGCGTTTTCCGTTGGGCAACTGCACGACGACCGACATGATGCGGCGCTGAAAATCGAACGGAATCTCATCGAATTTGATATGGTCGCCAACGCGCGATTCGACCTGAATCTCTTCGTGCGAGAGGATTGCCCGATCGAGCACGTTCCGCAGGCCGGTTTGAAAATAGCTGATTAAAAAGGCGCTCGTCAGCACGCCATCGTCCAAGTCGCGGACGACGTCGCAATAGCGCTCGAGGATCACCTTGTCCATCGTCAAGGTGCCGGTCTTGTCGGTGCACAGAACGTCCATCGCCCCGAGATTCTGAATCGAATTCAGCCGTTTGACGATCACCTTCTTCCGCGACATCGCCAGCGCGCCCTTGGAAAGGCTCACCGAGACGATCATCGGCAACATTTCCGGGGTCAAGCCGACCGCAATCGAAACGGCAAAGAAGAACGCCTCGCCCCAATCGTGCTTGGTCACCCCGTTCAAGATGAACACGAGCGGGACCATCACCGCCATGAACTGGATCATCAGCCACGTGAAGCGATTGACTCCCTTGTCAAAACTCGTCGGCGGAACCTGCCCCACGATGCTGCTGGCCATGCTGCCGAAGTAGGTATTCGAGCCGGTCGCGACGACGACCGCCGTCGCCGAGCCGCTCTCGACGCTGGTGCCGAGAAAGCAAATGTTCGAGAGCTCGACCGCCGACGCGGTCGGCCGGGTCTCCGGCAGATCGGTCTTCTCGACCGGCAGCGACTCGCCAGTCAAGCTGGCTTGAATAATGAACAGGTCTTTCGACGTCAGCAAGCGAATATCAGCCGGGATCATGTCTCCCGCGGCCAGGCTGACAATATCGCCGGGTACGATGTCCTTGAGCGCGATTTCCTTCGGTTGGCCGTCGCGCACGACGGTCGCGGTGACGCTGATCATGGCCTTGAGCCGCGCGGCGGCCGAGTCCGCCCGCGATTCTTGGAGAAAACGGAGCGACACGCCGAGCACGACCATCAGCGTCATGATGAATCCGGCGGCGATGGAGTCGGTTTCGCCTTGCCAAAAATTGATTGCGGCCAGCACGGCCAGCAAGATCACCAGCGGATTCAGGGTCGTCTTGACGAGCCGCATGAACCACGTTTCGGGCTTTTCTTGGGCGACCGCGTTGGGGCCGAAACGTTCAAAGCGCTCTTCTGCTTCTTCGGTGGTAAGACCGACCAAGGTTACGCCGAGCGTGCCGAGCAATTCGGCCGAGGTCTTCCGCGCGGCATCAATCAGCGCCGGCGAGACCGCGATCGCTTCGGAGCGCTTCTTGAGCGGCTGCAAACGGCGGAAGAACTGACTCTCTTTTTGCGACATAGGCGGTCGAACGCTGCGGAAAACCGGGGGTCAGACACCGCCCCAAGGTAAGTGGACCGGCCGATTCCGACAAGCCACTTCATGCGATTTTCACAGAGGAACCACGGAATCCAGCTGGCCGCAGCGGCCCTACTCCCGCGAGATCAGCCGCCCGAGCGAGGGAAGCGGCACGCAGCCAAGTCAGACAATACCGTTCGCGGCCGACGGCATTTTTGAAACCGCCGTTCAACCCTTCATTGGCGGCCGGCCCGGCGTAAAGCGCCCTTCACCTTTATTCCTTTGCCTGTACCATCGTCAAGCCCGTTCAAATTGATTCAATCGGTCACGCACCCGTGTTAGGCGCGGCTTGCCGAGTCGCGGCTGAGCTATAACAATAGTTTCAGCCTTGGAGAACGTCGCCCGCACGATTCAACGAGGAGGCGTGCCTGGGATTGCGGGAGGGCCACGCCGGGCGAGGTTCCCCAGGCGAATCGCCGTGTTTGTCGCGGCGGCCATTGTCCATTCAAAATGCCGGCCGCTCTCGGTTCCAGGCAAAGCTTACCTACACGCCGCGCAACGGATGGAATCATGATCGCTAAAACGGCTCACGAGCACGAATCCTTCTTGCCCGAGGAGTTGCGCGCGGTCGAGGATGCGCAAACCGCCTTGCCGGCGCTCGCAAAAAATGGGCGGCTATTGGATGAAATCGAGGCCGCCGTACGGAAGATTTCCACGCGGCACTCGCTGCGCTTGGGCGATGCGCGCTCCATGGACTTGCCCGATCAATCGGTCCAACTCGTGTTGACCTCGCCTCCCTATTGGACGCTGAAAGAATATCGCGGCGGAGCAGGGCAGCTTGGCCACGTTGTGGACTACGAAGAATTTCTGTCGCAATTGGATCGAGTGTGGGATCAATGTATTCGGGCTTTGACGCCTGGCGGCCGCTTGATTTGCGTGGTGGGAGATGTTTGCTTGTCGCGGCGCAAGAATGGCGGTCGCCACACGGTCGTTCCCTTGCATGCTTCGATTCAAGAACACTGTCGCCTGCTAGGATTCGATAATTTAGCGCCAATTATCTGGCACAAAATTGCGAATGCGGTTTTCGAATCGAGCGGCAATGGATCGAGCTTTCTCGGCAAGCCCTACGAACCAAACGCGGTCATCAAGAATGACATTGAATACATCTTGATGCAGAGAAAACCGGGCGGCTATCGTAGTCCTTCCGTGGCGACGCGCATGTTGAGCGTGATTCGCGACGAGAACCATAAGGAATGGTTTCAACAGATTTGGACCGGCGTCACCGGCGCCTCGACGCGAAACCATCCTGCGCCGTACCCACTTAATCTGGCCGAACGGCTCATCCGCATGTTCAGCTTTGTCGGCGACACCGTGCTCGATCCGTTTTCAGGAACCGGAACGACCGCCGTCGCCGCGATGCTCCACGGCCGCAACAGTATCGGCTACGAGATCGACGAGACGTATGCGCAGGCCGCCCATCGCCGCCTGAGCGACAGCCGCACGCTCGAAACAAACACGGAGATCGTGTTCGATGGCTGATAAGCTGCAAAAGCAGTTGCGCGAGGCAATCAAATTGTTCTGGCTCACAAGAGATTCGCAGCGCGAAAGCCAAGGCGCCAAATCTGGAGTCAAAGACGCCGGACTCCGCGCAGCCGTGACGGGCGGCAAACATCTGGATGGCTTCACGGACATCTGCCGGCGAGTTTTCTACGACGCCGGAGTGCCCGAGGCGCACGTCTATTGGCAGGATAATCGCGAGTTACCGGGCTTTTTTCGCGCGGAGAAAGAATGGGACCTCGTCGTCGTCGCGGATGGCCACCTTCTGGCGCTCATTGAATTCAAAGCTCAGGTCGGCCCCTCATTCGGAAATAATTTCAACAATCGCGCGGAAGAAGCGCTCGGGAATGCAACCGATCTCTGGGCCGCGTATCGCGAAGGGGCATTTCAGCCTTCCTCGCGTCCTTGGCTCGGATACGTATTCATTCTGGAAGACTGCCCGAAATCGAATGCGCCTGTTAAAACCAAACAGCCTCATTTCAAAGTCTTTCCCGAGTTTCAAGGCGCGTCCTATGCGAAGCGCTACGAAATTCTGTTGATGAAACTGCTCCGCGAGCGACTCTATGATGGCGCTTGCTTGCTGATGACCCCCCGCGATGGCGGCCCCGCGGGTAAGTTCAGCAGCCCCTGCGCGAACTGAGTTTTGGTCCGTTTGCGGCGGGATTGTCGGCGCATGCGCTGGCGCACGCCAAGACCCACAAATGCCGTTAACCCAGGTGGCAATGCCCCCCACGGTGCGATTTGCTCCCCGCCGCCCGCTTGCTTCGCGAGCGGTCGGGAATCACAATAAACGGCCGATCCCACACCTATCCTCGCGCGCTTCGGTCGGCTGAATTCTCAGGGGACGCTTTCGCGATGTTGGCCAAACTCCGCACGTTCTCGATGCTCGGCATCGAAGCCTTGCCCGTCGAAGTCGAAGTCGACGTCTCGCCCGGCGCGCTGCCGCGCACCATCCTGGTCGGCTTGCCCGAGGCCGCCGTCAAGGAAAGCACCCACCGTGTCGAGCGGGCGATGGTCAACTCCGGCTATATCCTGCCGAACGATCGGGTAGTGATCAACCTTGCGCCGGCCGAGCTTCCCAAGCAAGCCGCCTCGTTTGATTTGCCGATCACGCTGGGGCTCCTGGCCGGCAGCGGCCAATTGACGAGCGATCGGTTTGACGCCTACGCGGTCGTCGGCGAATTGGCCTTGGATGGAGCGATGCGGCCGACCCGCGGCGCGTTGTCGATGGCGATTGCCTTGGCGAAACAGTCCGGCCTGCGCGGTCTGGTCGTCCCGTCGGCCAGCGCGGCGGAGGCGGCTGTCGTCGAGGGGATCGAGGTGATCGCCGTCTCGAGCTTGGCGCAAGCGGTCGCTTTCTTCGCCGGCACGATCGAGATCGAGCCAACTCCGCCGCGGTTGAACGAATGGTTCGAGCAATACGCCCATTACGAGGTCGATTTTCTCGACGTGCGCGGCCAAGAGATGGCGAAGCGCGCCATTACGATCGCCGCCTCCGGCGCGCACAATTTGCTCATGCTCGGGCCGCCCGGCTCCGGCAAGACAATGCTCGCCAAACGCGTGCCGACGATCCTGCCGGAGTTGACCTCGGGCGAGTCGATCGAAACGACTCGCATTTATAGCGCGATGGGCTTGCTCAAGCCGGGCCAACCGCTACTGGCAACGCGGCCGTATCGCTCGCCCCATCACACCATTTCGGACGCTGGCTTGGTCGGCGGCGGCTCGACCCCTTCGCCTGGCGAAATCAGCCTTTCTCACAATGGCGTCCTGTTTTTGGACGAACTGCCGGAGTTCAATCGGCGAACGCTCGAGGTGCTCCGGCAACCGCTCGAAGACGGCACTGTCACGATCTCGCGGGCCCTCAATTCGACCACCTTTCCGGCGAATTTCATGCTGGTCGCGGCCCTCAATCCGTGCCCTTGCGGGTATCGCAACGATCCGCGCCGCGAATGCCACTGCACGGTCCCGCAGGTCGAACGCTATATGAGCAAGATTTCCGGTCCTCTGCTTGATCGAATCGACATTCATATCGAAGTGCCGGCGGTCCCCTTCAAGGAACTATCCAGCGCGGCGCCGGGCACGACCAGCGCCCAGATGCGGACCGCGGTCAGCTCAGCCCGCGCGATCCAGCGGCAGCGCTTCGCGAATAGTTCGACGCGCGCGAATGGCCAGATGACCACGCGGCAAATTCGCGCGTTTTGCGCGCTCGACGAAGCCGGCATGAATCTTTTCCGCGCGACGATGAACGAGTTCGGCCTGTCCGCGCGTGCGCACGACAAGATTCTCCGCGTGGCCCGCACGATTGCCGATATCGACGCCAGCGAGACGATTCGCCCTGAGCACATGCACGAGGCGATGAACTATCGGATGCTGGATCGGCAATTTTGGACGTGAGGGGCGGTGGAAAACCAATTTCGCGATTTCTGCTGCCCGCACTTGAACCTCTCCCCCGGGGAGTTGGGTTCTGTCAAAGAGCGGCGGCGCTGCCGGCGGGGCTTGCGAAACGCTCGGCGGTGGGCCCGCACGCGGCTACGCCGCGTTTGTCCCACCCTACGCGCTTAGCCGCGTGGCTTTGATTTGTAGGGTGGCGACCAGTTCGCGCAGCGAGCGCAGGCCCACCAACGCGGGGAGCGGCAGAGCCGACCGTGTTACGCGGCGCGGCGGCGGCGCTGCAGCGTGCAGTGGGCCGCCAAGCGCTCGACTTCCAATCGCGAAATCGGTTGCCACTGGGTCTTCTCGCCGGCGACGACTTCTTGCAGCACGAGCGATTCGGCATGCAGCATTCGCGGCACGTAGAACCACGCCGCGGCCAAGGATGCCGGATCTTGATCCGCGCCGATCAACAGCAGATCGGTCCCGAGCAGCACATTGGAGAATTGGTGCAGGGCGTCGTAAGGAGTCCCCGGCAAGAGGCGCGATTTCGCGCCTGCTTGGCGGAACGTTTTGTATGCCGACTTGAGCGAGAGGCCAGGCTCGCTTGCCGGGCGACCTTCAAACAGATCGATGCCGGTAAACTGGATCGGCTCGCCGGCGGAAAAACGCTGCGCGACCTCGATCAGCCGCAGCGAACGGCGGCCCTCGGCCATGCCCATTTCCACGATCTTGCGAATCTTGCCCCGGCTCAAGGCGCGATAGAGTTGCCGGTCCGCTTTGGGCGCGGAGAAATAGGCAAGATACAGATACTTTAAGCGCGTTGCAGGTGACAAGGTCGCCCTCCCTGGCGGCACTGTCGGAATTATCGAGTGGATACCAGACAACTTCGGCCAACCGGGAGCGCGAAATCGAATGATATTCCGCCAGCCCGATTAGTTCGCCAACTGCTGGCGGGACCGCGCAAAATCGCGATTCGCTGGGCCCGCTTACTTGGCCTTAGCGCCGCGCGGGTTTACGCTAAACGGAGCGATTCACCCACATTCGCCAAGAAATTCTCAGGCGCAGCGAATAGATCATCCGTTGGCCCGCCGGTTCTTCGCGGAAGCAGGCCGTTGTCGCCTCGGCTTGTTTCGCTGGTGGCGAAGAAAACGAGTCCGCCGCGGCGGCAAGGCAATCCTCTTTGCACGTTGCCGGACCGAACACGGAGGCCCTATCTGGGCTGCCGTAATTGTCGCTTTGGATTCAGATCCTCAATCAAACCGGAGGAGTTCCGATGAGCCGCGTTTTCGCCGACCTGATGACGAACTTTCGGAGCCAGGATTTGCTGTTTTTTGGACTCCTCGTGATGGCGGGTGTCCTGCTCCTCGCGGCCATCGCCGCGGGGGTTTGGAAAGAGATCCGCAAAAAGGAAATTGACGCCACGCTGAAACGCGAGATGATCGAGCGCGGCATGAGCGCCGAAGATATTGTCCGAGTGCTGTCGGCGGACTCCGAAGGCAAGCAGCCAGCAAAACCGCCTAAGGCCAGCGACCCAAGCGAATTACCGCGCTCGACCGAGCCCTATCCGAATCGTTAGCCCGTCGCGCGCAGCGCCTGGTTGACGGATCGCGCGCCATTGCGGTGCGATGTCGCGGACCAGCGCCTCCGGTCGCGCCCTATTTCTTTTCGACTTGGATGCCCGACAGTTTGACATTGTCCCAATTGCCGAGATCATCGAAGCTGCCGATGCCAACTTGTCCCCAAGCAAAGGTTTTGTCGGCGGCGGTCTGGACTGGCTCTTTCATGTCGTCAAAATAAACGGCGATCCGGCCATTGGCGATCGTCCGCACGACCTTGACGTGATGCCAACCTTCGGTCCAAGGGGTCCCGGGCGTGGTCTTGGTCGAGATCTTGGTGCGCTCGGCCTTGTTGACGATGAAGATCTGGTTCGCGTGGTCGTCGGTCTTCTTGCCCAGGTGCGAGTAATAGTACTGATCGGGTCCCTGATATCCGAAAAACAAGCACAGATCCTGATGATCGTACGGCTTCACGGTGCTTTGGCAATCGGCTTCGAGCGTGAAATCCGAGACGATCCATTTTTTGAGGAGCGCATAGTTGACGGGGCTGCGGTATTTCGGTTTGTAATTGGCTTGCTTGAAGTGCGAAAAGACGTGCTGGTGCTCTCCTCCCACGTCGATCTGTTTCCAAGCCTGCGGATCGTTCGGCTGCCAAGCGTCGATTCCTTTTTCAAAATTGTCCGACAACAGCAGCGGCGGCGCGGAGTCTCCCGCATGGGCCCACGCCACGATACTCAATAGCGCCCATCCGCAGGCCATTCGCAGTAGCACCTTCATCGCAGTCCGCCTTTCTTTTCGCTGAGAAAACAGGAGCGCCGGCCTCCTTTTTACACGATCACTTTGCTGAGCGGATATTCGACAATTCCGCGAGCGCCGGCTGCCTTCAACCGCGGGATGATGTTGCGCACGATCGTCTCATCGAGGACCGTGTTCACGTCCACCCAGCCTTCTTCGGACAAATTGGAAACCGTCGGCCGCTGCAATGCCGGCAGCAGCGCTAATACTTGCTGCAGGCGGTCGCGCGGGACGTTCATCATCAGTCCGACCTTTCCTTCCGCCGCCATGGCGCCATTGAGCATGAGCGCGATATCGTCGATTTTCTGCCGCTTCGCCCGATCTTCGTAGGCCAATTTGTTGGCGATGAACCGAGTGGTGCTGACCAGCACCTCCTCGACGATGCGGAGATTGTTCGCCCGCAGCGAACTGCCGGTTTCGGTCACTTCGACGATGGCATCGGCCAGCTTAGGCGGTTTCACTTCGGTCGCCCCCCAGCTAAACTCCACTTTCGCTTCGACGCCGTGACGAGCGAGAAACTGGCGCGTGATGCCGACCGCTTCCGTCGCGATTCGCTGGCCTTGCAAGTCTTGCACTTTTTGAATCGGCGAGTCCTCCGGCACACAAAGCACCCACCGGACCGGTTTGCGGCTCACCTTTGAAAACACGAGTTCCGCGACCTCATGCACATCGGCCTGGTTTTCGACAATCCAATCGTGGCCGGTTAGGCCCGCGTCCAACACGCCGTCTTGAACGTAGCGAGCCATTTCCTGGGCGCGGATCAACAAGCACTCGATCTCCTCGTCGTTGATCGTCGGATAATAGCTCCGCGAATGAAAGGTGATCTTGTAGCCGGCGCGGCGAAACAATTCGGCCGTCGCGTCTTGCAAGCTGCCGGCGGGGATTCCAAGTTTGAGCATGGTGGAAGGAGAATTGATAGTTGCGGAACTGCTGAATTGCGGAATTGCTGATCGCCGAGGCGACTTCGTTCGGGCGGCTCAGGTTTTTTTGCCGTAGACCGTGGCCGGGTCGAAGATGCGCTCGCCAACGATCTTCACCCCTTGCGGCGTGATCTCGCGAAAGAAACAGCTTTTGTAGCCTTCGTGGCAGGCCGCCCCGCCGAGTTGCTCGACTTTAAGCAAAATCGTGTCCGCGTCGCAATCGATAAACACGGCTTTGACTAATTGCACGTTGCCGCTTTCTTCGCCCTTGCGCCATAGTTTCTGGCGCGAACGGCTGTAGTACACCGCTCGGCCGGTGAGCAGCGTTTCGGCATAACTCTCCTCGTTCATGTAAGCCATCATCAACACGTCGCCGCTGCTCACGTCTTGGGCAATGGCGGGAACCAGCCCGTCTCCTTTGGAAAAATCGGGCGACGTCGCGGCAGTCGTGGTTGCAGACACGGAATAATCCTCAAGCGCGAAAACAACACCGGAATAAATGTAGCGTCCAGCATAATCTTCGCGGCGGCGAGGTGCCAGTCGCGAACCCGGCGGCCGGCGGCGGGCCTCCGGATGGCTTCGCCCGCCGAGGCGGGGCGGCCTTGGTCCGCGAGATCGCGTCCGCCGGTCTCTTCGGACGGTGCAAATTCTCTGGAATGATCGGTGCGGCTGGCATTTACGGCGTAACTCGGCCTTCGGCCGCGAAGCTAAGTTTCGCCTGCGCAAAAGTCCGATGAACAGTTCTCAGATGCACTTTGATTTCTCAGCGGAGATTGGTCCTTTGGAAAGTTCGCTTAGCGTGCTGTTTCCCGTCCATAACGCACAAGCTCATCTTGACGCTGAGGTCACGCGCCTGCTCGAGATCTTGCCGGAGCTAACGCCGCGTTTCGAGTTGCTGATTATCGACGACGGTTCGCACGACGCGACGCCCGAGGTCGCGCAGGAACTGACCAGTCGGTTTCCGCAGATTCGCGTCCTCCGCCATGCGCAGCGGTTGGGGCTATCCGAAGCGATCCGCAATGGCTTGAATCGAACAAGCGGCGAAATGATTCTGATTCACGATGGCCAAGGCGGCCTCGCACCGGATGAATTGCCGCGCGTTTGGCGGCAGCGTCAAGCCGGCATCGAACCGATCACGCGTCGCGATTCCGCCTCGCGCACCGCGCCCGCGGCGCGGCGCGGCGGCGCTTCGGGCGTCGGCAGCGGCAGCAAAAGTTGGTTCAGCCGGTGGCTCCCCGCGCAGCGCGGAGAAACCTTGCGGCCCGCGGCGCGGCGCAGCGGCTTCCATCTGTTGCAACGTATCGCGCTGCGCCAAATGCAACATGTGAGCAATGAAGTCGGCTTTGCGGCGAGCGCGACTTCCCTCGCCGCGACCCTTTCCGCGGCGGGAATGCGCGCGGACGAACTCCATCGCACGCCGGGCGCAGAACGTCCAAACTTCTTGCAAAAGGTGCGCGACTTCGCGGTCGGCGAATAGCGCGGCAGGCGCAACGGGCGCCCATGCAACCGCGCGCCGGCGCTGCCAAGCGCGCGGCGGACGGGGCGCGGGACACGTGGCGCGGGCTGCGCTTGGGAAGAATTCTCTCCGAAACGGCGGGCGATTTTTGGGCCCGTTTTCCCTTCAACCTGAATGCCCACTTCGCACCTAGAAAATCGCTTTCGTCCCGGCCGAACCGCCGGTTGGCGAGGTGCCTCGGGGAAGCGGCTTTTTTCCGTAAAAATGCGCAAAAGTCTAGTAAATCTACTGACTTATGACGATTAAAAATTCGTGCATACTTTCGCCTCCGCGCTCTTGCTCCCACCCTTTGTCGAGCATACTATGAAGGGCATCTACTCCACTCCAACTCGTCTGTGAGTAGAAA
>DASRSE010000154.1:0-13609 GCA_035656655.1 Pirellulales bacterium | reverse complement strand
GCTCGTGGTAATTGCGGCCGGCGCTCTTTTTCTTTGGATAATAAAACTCGCATGGTACGCGGTCGGCACTCATCAACTTAGGTTCTATGGCGCAACTCAACAGATCGACGAGACTATTGGGATTGTTATTTGGCCACTTTCGAAGCGTACCTATTCTTTTACAGAGTTTGACAATATCGTAATTACGCGCATCTTGCTTGGGCGCAGCCGCTTACAACCGCCAGCAATACCATAGATATTGTAGGCAAGTCGGTCAGTCTGCGAGTTCCGGTAAATAGCAGGTGTGATCGTACAGCAAATGATATTGCGCAATGCATGAAAATACCGGTTATACATGCGTGAGCAACAACCCGTAGCCGGAGTACCGGTGTTTAGTTCACGTCGAATCGGCGTCTCCCAGCTCCGCATGCATTGCCAAGATCATCGCGCCCATCGTTATTTGGCGAGCCGTGCCAAGGCTGCTCGAAGCAGGACGAGTTCGGAAATGCCTCGAACGCATTTTAACCGCCGGTTCGCGCACATTTAGAATGCGTGCCGACGGCGCGGCGCTCGGCGAGCGGTTGGCGTCGTCGGTTGAATTTGCGGAAGGCGATTATTTTAGCTTCCAAGATTCGTCGAAAAAGTCGGCTGCCGACACCTTGCCTGGCCAGAGCGAATCGGGCGGCGTGTTCAGATCGATCACCGCCCAGTCAGGCAGTTTCGGAACCTGCCGCGCGTTATTCAAGTAGGCGAATTCGCGAAACGTGAACCCGCTATTGAGCACCACGTAGCGATTGGGATTGAGCGGGTTGGGATAGATCATGATGATCGCGCTATGGGTCGAGTCGAACTTTTGCTTGCCGGCTTTGATCTCTTTTTCTCCCCATTCGATCGGCAGTTTGTCCGCGATTTTCGCCAAGGTCTGATTGCTTTGCGGATCTCCCCAGAGAATCAGGTTCCGGTCGGCGATGTCGGACTCGGTCACGTCTTTGTCGTCCTTGACGCGCGGCTCGCCGCGGAATTGGGTCCGCCACTGTTCGATCGCGCGGCGCATTTCAGATTGCACCCATTTTTCCGTGGCTTCGTTGCGCGCCTTGCCGGTCGGCTTGACAATGAGAAAGGGCTCCATAAAGGCGTCGTCGATCGGTCCTTGCAAATTGTGCAGTTTGCGCAAGCCCTTGGCCGGCCGCGCGCCGACATGCCAGCGATCATTCTCGCGATACAACGAGCAATTCCACGAACGGTCCGTGAACGCCTTGGGCGCCGACAATTCTTCGTCGTCCACCGTCAGGATTGGGGCCGTATCGAGCGCGAACTGCGACCAACCCGGCGCAAATTCGAGCTTCAGATCGGTGACGTTGTCGGTCTTCAAGGTAATGTCCGATTGATCGAAGTCGCCTTCGACGTTGGCCGATTGCCAATGCTCGCCGAGCCCTTCAATCGTCACCCAACCGACCGTGTTGTATTTCAGCGTTTGCGTCGTGAAGTCGATATGACTGGGATAACGCTCGCGGCCGACCTGCGCCAAACTGGCCAGCGCTTCGATGACGGTCCGTTTCGCATCGGCTTGGTACGCATGCTGCGTGTGCGGCCCAATGACATGCCGCAGGCGAATCCCTTCTTTCTCGCACGCCTTTTCCATCACGTCGGCTGCTTGTTTTTGGCGATCGTCCGCGCCGCTGTAAGCGACCGTCGGCACGTGCCGCAAATTGCCGACGTAGTACGGACAGTCATACATTCGGTACAAGGTCTTTTCCCAAGCGGTCGGCTTGACCATCTCGTTTTGAAAGACTTTGAGAAAATCAGGCGTCTCGGAAAAACCAGCTCCCGGATTCGAGGCAAACCACAAGCCAGGATAATGCACGGTCAGATGCCAGACGCCGGCGCCGCCCATCGAAAAACCGCGGATCGCGACGAGGTCTTCGTCGGCGCGATAGTTGGCCTTGGCGGAATCGAGCGCCTCGAGCACGTCGACTTCGCCGGCGAACTTGAAGGCATTGCAAAACCGCCCATAAGGATGCATCACGATTGTGTCGGGCGGAGTGAATTCGCCTCGGCTGTGCAAATGGTCGTGCAAGAAGTTGACTTCGCTGAGCGTTTCTCCTCGCCCATGCAGCCAAATGTCGAGTCGATACTTCGAACCGGTTTTGGTCGTATACGAGCTGGGCAGCACGATGCCATACGGTTGGACCGAGCCGTCCAATTTGGACACATATCCGCGAACGGTCAACTCCGAACTCGTCGCCCAGTCCAGGTCGCCCTTGGCCAGCGCGGTGGCCCGCTCGACGCCAATTTTCAGCAGTTCGGTCGCTTTGGAAAACTCGCCCGGGTCGAAAAACTCGTCGTACTTGAGCGCGTCATGCACGGCTTTGTAAAAAATCTGCACGTCGGCCAGATGCGCCTTGGCGACCTGGTTCTTCGACTGTTCCAACTTCTCGATCTGCTCGCCGAGCGATTTTAAGCCCCCTTCAAGGTCGGCGCGGACGGCATCCGGCACCTTAACGCCGGCCTTGGGAATCCGCGCGACCTGCGCCGGATTATTGTCCTTCGGCCCGTCGGCCTTGAGACCCGCCGCACCGGTCACTGAAAAACCAGCCGCGACAGCCAGCGAGAAAAGTCGTAGGGTCAGCAATCGAAAAGCGATGCGCATGCGAGAAACCTTCATTGTTGAACATCCAAGGATGCGGTCGCCCGCCGGAAGCCGGCCGTCTGTCGCGGACGCCAAAACTTTCACCAGCATAATGCGTGGGGCACGGCGAAGCCAGCATTTTCCGTTGTGGCGGCGGAGCGTTGCGGCATTGCGCCGCGAGTCCGCACGAGCGAGAGAACGTGGCCGCGAATGGCCGCAAGAGAATGGGCGGAACCGCGAAGCAGTGACGATCGCGGAGGGGAGCAAGAGCGGTGGATTGTCGGCAGGATCGCGGAGGGGCGACAAAATCCAGGAGGCAGCAGTTGCCCGAACTCCGGGCGGCGAGGCGTCACGGTGGACGATGCAGCCCTGCGGCCGGGCCGGCGCACAACCTATTGAGGCAGAAAATAGGCTGCGCGCCGTGGCGGTGCAATGACAAAATGGCAATTCAAGAGGTTCGTTAATGAGCCCTGCAGAGCTTTATTCTTAGCGTGCCGAAGTTGAAAAACGCCGACCCGTCCGAGGCGTCATTTTTTTCAACACGCGGTCAAGCCTTCGCCTTTTTGGCCTTCTTCTTCGACGCGTGCTTAAAGGGAGATTGGCTGACGCTGAGGCTTTTCGCAGTGCCATCGTCGTTGAGGATCGCCGAAACATATTCGTCTTTTTGGAGCTTTTTATCGGCGCCCGGCGGAAAGCCGACGAAGTCGACCGTTGTGAAGTTTTCGATTTTGATTTCGGTAGAGGCCTGCGGCTTTCCCGACTTGGCCTTTTTCGACCCTTTGTTCGCCTTCCCCTTCCCTTTGCCCGGCTTGTGGCTCTTGCCGATGGTGAGTGTTTTGCCATCGTCGCTGACGAATTGGATTTGACCGGTGACTCGCTTTCCCTCGACCACAGCGGCCTTTTTCGCTTTCTTCTTGGGCTTGGCCGCGTCCGCCGAAACGACCACGCTGCTCAAGAGAAGGCCGGCGGCCAGAAAACCAAGCAAATATCGCAACATCGAAAAATCTCCAGAAGGTGTTGAATGGGAAGGGTCGGAAGATGATGATATACGGCGCGGGTCGGGGTAAAATTAGCGCGACGAGTTGCACTTCCCGAAAAAACAAGTCCGGCCCGGAAATTCTCCTCGAGCCGCCCGCGGACGGCGGGGATCGGTGCTGCGGCGCGCTGGACCACCCTAAGAGATGACGTTCAGTCCCAGGCCTTTTTTGCAAAATCTGAGCCGCATGGTTAATTTTAGGGTGTCTCGCGCCGTGAATTCAAGCAGCGCGCCGTAGCCGGGCCGGTCGCCATCCATGCAATCGCACGAACTAAAACAATTTGCGCAAGAATTGACCGCGTTGCAGCGGCCATTGTTTGTCTATTTGACAAAGCTGCTCGGGCGGCCGGTCGATGCCGAGGACGTGCTGCAAGAGGTCAATCGGATTCTCTGGGAAAAATACGAGTCATTCGAGGCCGGCACGAATCTGGCTGCTTGGGCCACGCGCATCGCCCAATACGAAGTTCTGACGTTTCGCAAGAAGCAGTCGCGGCAGCGACTCTGTTTTAGCGATGAGTTCCTGGGCCTGTTGGCGGACGAGGCAGCCGTCCAACTGCCGCGCGAATCGGAAGAGGCCCAGGCGCTGCAATCCTGTCTCACGAAGCTGCCTGAGCCAGATCGGCTCTTGATCCAGCAACGGTATCTTGAGGATGCGGATCTCCGCCAATTGGCGGCTCGTTTCAACCGCTCCGAACCATCGTTGTGCCGCTCGTTAGCCCGAATTCGCCAAACGCTGTTCGATTGCATCCGCGGTTCATTGCATTCGGAGGCAAACTCATGAGTCGCGGTTCGGACGACAACGGCGGCGCGACCAAGAAAGAGGCGGAGCACGCGCGGTTCATTGAGTTGGCGGCCGGCTTCTGCGAAGCGTCTCTGTCCGAACCACAATGGCGCGAGCTCGAAGCGTTGCTGCTCGCTCGTCCTGCGCTGCGCGCGCAATTTCAGACCTGGAGCGCCATTCACGGCCAATTGGCATGGTCGTTCGGCGGCCGCAGCGAACGGCCCCTCGCGCCGCTGACGCTGGCCGGGTCAAAGCAAAAACGCGGCTGGTCCCTTCCGGCGATTCGAATGCTCTCCATCGTCGGACTGGCGGCCACCGTGCTGATCACGTTTCTGGTCTTTCGTCCGCATCCTTCGGTGGCCCCGGAGAACAACCAGGGTCCGATTGTTGCCTCGTTGGCCGACTTGGTGGGCGAAGCGGAAATTGTCTCGCCGACGGGGCAGCGAACCACCGCGACAGCCCACCAGGCTCTGCGGCTGAAGGACACGCTCCGCACCCTCGGCGAGGACGGCTTCGCCGCCGTCACCTATGAGGACGGCACGCGACTGGAACTCAGCCCCGAGACCGAATTGCAGTTTGTCCCGTATCTCGCCAACCCAGACAATCAGCCACTCGCTTCGGGCAAGAAATTGCTCCTGATGCAAGGAACCGTGCGGGCGCAGGTTGCCAAACAACCAGCCGATCAGCCGCTGCTGCTGGCATCGCCCAACGCGCAAATGCGCGTTTTGGGAACTTCGCTCACGTTCACCGCCACGAACACTTCCAGCCGAGTCGAATTGGAAGAAGGCCAAGTTCAATTCACTCGCAAATTCGACGGCCAGGCGGTCGATGTCGAGGCGGGTTTTTATGCGGTCGCCGCTTCCGATCGCCCCTTGCGCGCCGAGCCTTTGCCGAAGCTAAAATCCTACGCCCAGACAATCTTGAAGCCGGGCGGCGGGGGCGGAGCGGTCTTGGATCCAGGCGCCGCCTTTCTCGCGGGACTCCGCTCGAAGGTCGTGCAAACCTGGAATGTGCGGACCGGCGAAGAAACGGCCGCGCTCAAATATCACCATGGCAAGGCGACGCGGCTCTTGTTCTCGCCCAATAGCCGGCTGCTCGTGATTGCCGGCAGCGATGGCAAACCGCTCTTGTGGAATCTAGATCAAAGCGCGCCGCACAAGCTGGCGCTCGAGGGCGCGCCGCTAGCGCTCGCGTTTAGCGCCGATAGTAAAACCGTGGCGCTCGTGGGTAAAAACTCCCCGGCCGCGATCCAGCGCTGGGACGCAGCCGGCGGGGCGGCTTTGGCTGATTGGGTGACGACGGCCGGAGGAATCGCCAGCCTTGCCTTTGCGCCCGATGGAAAATCACTCGCCCTTGGCACGATGGGCGGACGCGTGGTGCTCTGGGACATCGCGTCCGAGCGCGCCGAGCGGACATTCGCCGTGGGCAATGGCTACGTCACCGGAGTCTTGTTTTCGCCCGATGGCCGTTGGATTGCCGCCATGCGCCGCGCGGACGCAAAATTAATGTTGTGGAGCGTCGAAGACGGGGGCGATCCGGTCCCCCTCTCGGCCCATGGCGCGGCGATCCATGCGATCGCGTTTTCGCCCGACAGTCGTTTTCTCGCCGCCGGCACGCACGATGGCAATGTGACGGTTTGGACCGCCGCCGACAAAACCGAATCGCTTTGGTTCACCACGCACGGACAGTCGGTCCTGTCGCTGGCGTTCACCGCCGACAGCCAATCGCTCCTGTCCGCGTCCTATCCGGGGCTGATCGAATTTTGGCGGATGCCGAAGCCCGCGGCGGGGCTTTAATTGAAAACGGTGCTCCAGCGCCGCGCGAGGCCGCAGCCGATTGAGTACGTCAACAGGCAGCTGGTTCGTGCCACAGACCACACGATAAGTCTGGCTAATAGTTGACGCGGCGGCGCGGCCTCCGCTTGGGCCGAGCCTAAATCTTGCCGAAAAACAAGCCTCTCGCCACGGCCATTCTACCGCCTCCGGCGTCGTCCCGTCGGCCTCGGCGGCGCGGCTGCGCGCGGGCCGCGCGGAAAGGACTGGCGAGAATCAAAGGGTGGTGTACGATACAACGGTCGAATTTTCGCCGGCTCGAAAATTCTTGTTTCTCGCTCTCTCGCGATCGTTTTCATGATTCAATCCTTTCGCAAGTTACTGGTCGCCAATCGCAGCGAAATTGCCATCCGAGTTTTCCGCACGGCTCACGAGTTGGGCATTCGGACCGTCGCGATTTACTCTCACGAAGACCGCTATGCCTTGCATCGCTTCAAAGCGGACGAAGCGTATAAAGTAGGAAAAACGGGCGAGCCGATCCGCGCCTATCTCGACATTCCCGGCATCATTGCCGTCTCCCAGTTGCATGGCGTCGACGCCATTCATCCCGGCTATGGTTTTCTCTCGGAGAATCCGGAACTGGCGCGGGCTTGTCAGAACGCGGGGATCACGTTTGTCGGCCCGAAAATCGCCTCGCTGGAAAACCTCGGCGACAAAACGGCGGCCCGCGAGATCGCCGAGAAGGCGAAAGTGCCGATCCTTTCCGGCAGCTTGCGGGCCGTCCGCAGCCTCTCCGAAGCGCAGAAAATTGCGGCGAAGCTCGGCTATCCGATCATGCTCAAAGCGGCCAAAGGGGGCGGCGGCCGCGGGATGCGTGTGGTCCAGGAGGCGGGCGAGCTGGCCAATCAACTCGAACAGGCCCAGCGCGAGTCGCTCAATGCGTTTGGCAGCGACGAAGTCTTCATCGAAAAATTCATCTCCCGCGCGCGGCATATCGAGGTGCAACTGCTGGGCGACAAGCATGGCAACCTCGTCCATTTGTACGAGCGCGATTGCTCGGTTCAGCGCCGCCATCAAAAAGTCGTCGAGATCGCCCCCGCCCCGAACCTGGACTCCGAGCTGCGCGACAAAATCTGCCAGGCGGCTCTCTCCATTGGCCGCGCGGTGGACTACGAGAACGCCGGCACGGTCGAGTTTTTGGTCGACGCCGATACGAGCCAATACTATTTCATCGAGGTCAATCCGCGGATTCAAGTCGAACACACGGTAACCGAAGAGGTGACCGGCACCGACATCGTCAAAAGTCAAATCTTGATCGCGCAAGGCGTGCCTCTTTCCGATCCGGAAATCGGCCTCGGCAACCAGGACGCGATTCGCACGACGGGCTTTGCCATTCAAAGCCGCGTAACGACCGAGGACCCCGAAAATAAGTTCTTGCCCGACTATGGCAAAATCGCCGCGTATCGCTCGGCCAGCGGCATGGGGATTCGGCTGGACGCCGGCACCGCGTTCAGCGGCGCGGTCGTGACGCCGTATTACGATTCGCTCTTGGTTAAGGTGACCGCGCGCGGGCGGCGGTTCGTCGATGCGGCAGCGCGGCTCGAGCGGTGTTTGCAAGAATTTCGCATCCGCGGGGTGAAGACGAACATCCCCTTTTTGGTTAATCTCGTCACGCATCCCACCTTTTTGGCGGGCAATTGCACGACCCGTTTCATCGATGAGACGCCCGAGCTTTTTCATTTCGCCCTCCGCAAAGATCGGGCGACCAAGCTCTTGCATTACGTAGGCGAAGTGATCGTAAATGGAAATGCCTCGGTGAAGGGCCGTCCGGTTGGCAAGCGCCGCGAGCCGGCGCCGCTCCCGCCATTTGATCGCCAGCCGGCGATTCCCGACGGCGTTCGCCAAAAACTGTTGCACTTGGGCCCGGAAAAATTCTCGCAGTGGGTCGCGAAGCAAAAGCAGTTGTTCATCACGGACACGACGATGCGCGACGCGCACCAGTCGCTCTTGGCGACGCGGATGCGGACTTACGATCTGCTGCAAATCGCCGAAGCCTATGCGCGGCTTTTTCCGCAACTCTTCTCGCTCGAAATGTGGGGCGGCGCCACCTTCGACACGTCAATGCGGTTCTTGAAAGAATGTCCTTGGCAGCGGCTCTCCGACCTCCGCGAAAAAATCCCCAACATCTTGTTTCAAATGTTGTTGCGGGCCTCAAATGCGGTCGGCTACACAAACTATCCGGACAATGTCGTTCAATTGTTCGTGAAGGAATCGGCCCAGGCCGGAATGGACGTGTTCCGGATTTTCGATCCGTTGAACTGGCTGCCGAATATGACGGTGGCGATGGATGCCGTGCTTAAATACGGCGGCATCTGCGAGGCGGCCATTTGCTACACCGGAGACATCCTCAACCCGCAGCGCGACAAATACAGCTTGAAGTATTACGTCGACTTGGCGAAGGAACTCGAACGGATGGGCGCGCACATTTTGGCCATCAAGGACATGGCCGGCCTGTGCAAACCGTACGCGGCCGAGGCGTTGGTCAAAGCGCTGAAAAAAGAGATCGGCATCCCAATCCATTTTCACACCCACGACACCAGCGGCGTTTCCGCCGCCAGCGTGCTCAAGGCGGCCGACGCCGGGCTCGACATCGCCGATGGCGCGCTCGCCCCAATGAGCGGCCTGACCTCGCAGCCGAACTTGAACGCCATGGTCGAGGCGCTCAAAAACACGCCGCGCGACACCGGGCTCGACTCGGAGAAATTGCGCCTCACCGCGCACTATTGGGGAGCGGTCCGCGAATATTACACGCCGTTTGAAAGCGGCATGCTCGCCCCCGACCCCGATCTCTACTTGCACGAGATGCCGGGCGGCCAGTTCACCAATCTGCTGGAACAAGCCAAGGCGCTCGGGCTGGGCAATCGCTGGGACGACGTCTGCCGCACCTATGCCGCGGTCAATCAACTGCTTGGCGACATTGTCAAAGTCACCCCGACTTCAAAGTCGGTCGGAGACATGGCCCTGTTCTTGGTGACGAACAACTTGACGGCCGAGGATGTTCTTAACCCGAACAAGGACCTCGCGTTTCCCGAATCGGTCGTTGATCTCTTGGCCGGTCGGATGGGCCAGCCGCCGGGAGGTTTTCCGCCGGCGGTGCAAAAACGCGTCCTCCGCGGCATCAAGCCGATGAAAGGGCGCCCTGGCGCGACGCTCAAAGCGGCCGACCTCAAAGCCACCAGAGCCGAACTCGAAACCGTGCTGGGGCACGCGCCCAGCGATCAAGAGTTGGTGACGCATTTGCTCTATCCGCGCGTCTATCAAGATTTTGTTCGCCACCAAACGCTTTATTCCGACACGAGCACGCTCCCTTCCCCCTTGTTCTTCTTCGGGATGCAGCCGGACGAAGAGTTCTCCATTGAAATCGAGTCGGGCAAGACGCTGATCCTGAAACTGATCACCGTCGGCGATCCTCATCCCGACGGTCGGCGAACGGTTTTCTTTGAATTGAATGGACAACCCCGTTCGATCACCGTAGAGGATGCCTCGATCGAGTCCGCCATCGCGCACCGGCAAAAAGCTGATCCCAAGGACCCGCGCCAAGTGGCCGCGCCCATGCCGGGGTTGGTCGTGAACGTCGCTTGTGCCGTGGGAGACCAAGTGGTCAAAGGCCAAAAGCTGTTGGCCTTAGAGGCGATGAAAATGGAGACCACGCTCTACGCCGAACAAGACGGCAAAGTGGCCGAATTGCTCGTCGCGCCGGGGACGCCAATTCAAGCCGGCGATCTGCTCGTGCGAATGGAATAATTCCTTAAACGCGTCGGCCGCTGGGCCACGACCAGAGTCTGCGACCAGCCGCGCGTCCGCCGCCTCGTGAACAAGCATCGACGACGCTCGCAATTTTTGCACGCCAAAGGGATCGCAAGCGAGATTTCAAACCGGGTCGCGACAGTGTCAGGGATGACAAGAAGAGGCCGGCAAAGCGCGCAGTTGTGCGGTAGCTTTTCGCGTTAAGAGTGTTCGGTGACTAAGATGGAATTCGTAAATGGAAGTTCGCCGATCATCAAAGTTCGGCAACGATCTGGAATTCAATCCAAGGTTCGTCCGCCATGCCTCTTAAATCATTCGTGACTGCGAAAGAAAACGTCGCAAAATTAAAGGCTTTGCGGCCACTGCCCCCTCGGTTGATCGGTGCTCCGCTGCGCGTTTTGCCAAGATCAATACGATATTCGCTGATCGGCACCGCGTTTGACTACCTCTTACGTTTTGAAATAAAACGGAGGGCTGGACACGCCAAATCTCAACCGTGGGCGGCTGCAATCTCACTCGAGCGTCTGTTCCGAAAAGTACAGCAACCGGACGGCTCGTTTCGGAGTTTGATTCCTGACGAATTGCTTGCGCCATTCATCCCACTCGTCGCCGAGGACTCCATTGATGATCTTGGCGATTCGGTTTCGTTGGGCTGCTTCTTTCAAATGGATGCACAAGGCAAAGCAACGACCATCGAGGTGTCCATTCCGATCACGCGCGGACCCAGCACGTCCTTCCATAGTTCGTTGGACATAGCGTTTCGGGTGGGACGACGAGCATTCATGATAATCGAGGAGTCGCGCAAGAGACTTGCTCAATATGCCGAACAAAAAGAAGTTAGTCGAAAAGACAAAGAGGAAATGGCGAAGTGTTCCATTTTGCTAGCCAGGATTGACCTGATTTTACGGGCTAGTATTCTTGATCCGACGATGTTATTGCCGCCGGAACCAGACGACGTATCGGATTTGATTAACTTGCTTGAAATCGTACCGTTTGACACACTACTCAATCAAGAATGTCTGATCCTGAACCCGTCGTTCGGAAAATCTTCGGGGGCGATCGGCGGAGCCGATACAGACTTGATCTCGGGAGAGACGCTAATCGATTTTAAGACGACCAAGCAAAACTCGATCTCGGTTCAATCGCTTGATCAACTTTTGGGGTACTACTTTCTGGCGCGCAACGAACGCCTCATCGACCCCAACTTTCCGGAGATCACCCATCTTGGATTGTATTTCACGCGGCACGGTTTCCTTTGGAAGCGACCTGTATCATTGTGGTTGGAAAATCCAAAATTCGCCGAGGTAGAGATGTGGTTTCGCACTGCTGCTCGGCTAAACCAAACAAAATGAAATCGTTCCATCGAGATAATTTGAAAATCAATCCGACAAGATTTCAAAGCAAATGATTCGGCTTAAAATGAGACTGCTGGGACTCGAACCCAGGGCCTACGGATTAAAAGTCCGTTGCTCTACCAACTGAGCTACAGTCTCAAAGTTGTTTGTTGACTTGGGGTTATGGATTTCGTATTTTCGGGCTTGTCCGAGATTGTGTCCGAGTTCGGCCGGGACGCCGGTCCAATCGTGCCGCCCAACGTAGGTTAGAAATCTACCACAAACCGGACCGCTCGAAAACCCATCGGTTTGAAGAACGTCGCTTCGCAAAACAGCTCCCAACTCGAGCTGGGGCCGACGTTGCTACCCCGCCGCCGCTACGAATGACGGACGAGAGGGCGGCCGATTGTGAACGTCTGCAGCGCGGTTCGCTTTGCTAATCAGATCCCCTCTGCCAGCCCGCCGCCGCACCTCCATCTGCACGCGGCTGCCGCCGAAACCCTGCCCTCGCGAGCCGCGGAACGGTAGAATCAGAATCTAGCTTTGGCAGATTATCGCGACTTTTTTCGGAGTGTCTTATGACGGATCGAGAACGCTGGATTGTCTATCCGCTGCTGTTCCTCTCACTCGGAATCGGCGTTCGTGGCAAGTTTGTCCCCAGCAATTTTCTGCGTGCCACGACGGTTCAAACCGAAGAAGTGGCAGGCCTCGAGCACGGCGTGTGCCACCGCGTCGCGTCGGATACCGTCGAATGCAATCAGCTCATCGTGCGCGGCAACCTGGCTCTCACCAGTCCCGACGGACGCCACGTCCGGATCCAGATGGGGAGCACCGTGCCGCCGGCCGCGCTCGGCCAGAAAGACGCTCCCTCGGGCATTCTCGAAGTCTACGGAGAAGAAGGCGTTCCGCTGGTCGTGCTGAGCGGGCGCGGCGAAGGAGTCGTCCAACTGAATGCCTTCGCCCCCGCAGACAGCATCTTTCTCACGCCCGGCGGTTCGATCAAAGCGCCCGGCTTGAACCCCAACGCGCCGGAGGGCGCCCCGCCGGAAGAACCGCCGACGCGCGAGAACAACGCCAAAGACAACGCCGAGAACAAAGCCAAAGATAAATCCGAAGACAAATCCAACGATAAATCCAACGATAAATCCGAAGGCAAAACCGGAGACACAGGCAACGCGAACGATCGCGGTGGACCATCGCCCGCGGGTGCTTCGTCGGCGACGCCTTCGGCCCCGGGACCGCGTAAACCCTCTCCGTCAGCACCATCTTCAACCACGCCGTTGCCGCGCTCCTCTCGGCCTTAGGCGGTTGCTTTCAAGCACCGGTCGGACGCCCAGCGGCGAGCGCATTTCCGTCCGCGAATCTGGAATTATCATGATCAACTGGCAAGGCGTTTTTCCCGCCGCGATCACGCACTTTCACCCTGACGATGCGCTCGATCTGCCGAGCACGTTGCGGCATCTGGACATTCTGCTGGCGGCAGGCATCGATGGCCTGATCATGCTGGGGACGGTCGGCGAGAACGGCTCGCTTGAAGCGCGCGAAAAGCGTGAGGTGCTGAAGGAGACCGTGGCCCACGTCGGCGGCCGCGTGCCGGTGCTGACCGGCGTCGCGGAGTCGTCGACGGCGGCGGCCTGCCGGTTTGCCGCGGAGGCGCAAAAGCTGGGGGTGGATGGGCTGATGCTCTTGCCCGCCATGATTTACAAGTCGGATCCGCGCGAGACGCTGCACTATTTTCGCACGGTGGCGGCCGCCAGCGATCTGCCGATCATGTGCTACAACAATCCGGTGGCTTATCACGTCGACGTGCGCCCGGAAATGTTTCTTGAATTGGCCGACGAACGCAAGTTCGTGGCGATCAAAGAGTCGTCGGATGACGTGCGGCGGATCACCGATTTGGTCAACCTCTGCGGCGACCGCTATCGTCTGTTTTGTGGCGTGGACGACCTGATTCTGGAAAGCATTCTCCTCGGGGCAGTTGGCTGGGTCTCGGGATTGGTGAATGCATTTCCGCGCGAGAACCGGCTGCTGTGGGATTTGGCGATGGCCGGAAAATACGAACAGGCTCGGGCGGTCTACCGCTGGTATACGCCGCTCTTGCATCTCGATACGCATGTCAAGTTGGTGCAGTATATCAAGCTCGCGGCGCATGAATGCGGCTACGGATCAGAGTATACGCGCCCGCCGCGGCTGCCGCTCGTCGGCGCCGAACGCGAGCAAGTCCTCGCGATCATTCGCAAAGCCGTGGCCACGCGGCCCCAGCACGCATGA
>DASRSE010000153.1:0-19882 GCA_035656655.1 Pirellulales bacterium | reverse complement strand
CGCGCCGCGGCGAGTCATCGATAGGCCGCAATGGATGCTTAATCTGGCCTCGGAGGCCGATGTTCGTGGCTTCATCACGCGAGAACATAGGGCCGCGAACGGTCTGCGCAAGGCGAATCGCAATCCGCGCCAGCCGGGATTTGCTAAATCAGCCGGCGTCGCTATTCTTCCGACCCCTACCTGAGCCCATTTTTTGGCCGAACTTGTCTTTCGGCCGATGTTTTCGCCCCCGCTGACAGGCTGCTAGCATGGCTGGTGAACATCTCGATCTGACGAGCGACGCACAACAGACCGCCGCGCGCAGCGAAGCGCCGCGCCGGTTTGTCGGCATCCATTTTGCGTGCTGCGACGTTTATACCCGAGTTTATGTCAATCGCGAAGAAACCGCCTATGTCGGCCGCTGTCCGCGTTGCACGCGGCAAGTGCTGATTCGGATTGGGCATGGCGGAACGAAAGCGCGGTTCTTCACCGCCGGGTGAAGTTTGTGCCGGGTCTAGCTTACCCCCTCGGCGGAGATGGCTGGCCGCGGGTTTTCTGGTGGCAATCGCGCGCCTCGAGTTCGACAAAAAAGCGGCGGCGAGCCGCGACCCTGTCTTGAACGGGCCGGCCGTTTCGCATAGGATTCCACCGCGCGCGGCCCGTCCGTGCGCGGAGCACGGAGTTTTTTCCCATTTTCTTTAAGCAAGCCAGGTTGAAGAATAACTTTGCGTGCGAACCTCTGGCCCTCTGGGAGCGATGGGGTGAAAGCCCAAAGAAACCACGAAGCTATTTTTGACTGCACGAAGGGTGGCCCCGCGCGATGATGGATTACGAAGTACAGCGCTGCACGCGAACCTGCGCGATCTCCGGCCGGGAATTGAAGCCGGGAGAAACGTTTTACTCCGTGCTGCAATCGGTCGCGGGAGAGGTCGTCCGCCAAGACTATGCCGCCGAAGCATGGCCCGGGCCGCCTGAGCAAACGATTGGCTGGTGGAAATCGCAAATTCCGCTGGGCGATCCGAAGCGGGTGCAGTGGGCGCCCAACGAGGTAATGCTCGAGTTGTTCGAGGAGTTGGAGAACCAGCCGGCGCAGCATGATTTTCGCTATGTCTTGTCGCTGCTGCTGGTGCGGCGGCGCGTCCTGCGGTTGGAGGAAACCGAACAAGATGCCGCCGACCAAGAAACCTTGCTCTTGAATTGTCCCAAGCGAGAGACTGAGTATCGAGTCGCCGTCGTGATGCCGAGCGCGGCGCGAGCGGCGGAGATTCAAGCGGAGCTAAAAAAATTGCTCTGGGCAAAAGGTTGACGCGCGAAGTTGCCAAATTCGTTTCAGGCCCCGGTGAATGAGACGCCGTTTGAAAACACGCCTGCTATCGTTGTTCGCGCTGGTCACGCTGTTTGCGTGCAGCGGGGCGACCTGCGCCCGCTATCCCGCCCCGCCGCAGATTTTGCAAGCTTCGCCCACGCTGGAGCAAATCGAGTTGGCCGTGAACACCAACAGCGCGCACGTGCTGTCGCTCGACGCGCCGAACGCGTCGCTGAGCGGAACCGGCTTTCCCACGTTGCGTACGAGTCTCGCCTTCGATCGGCCGCGGCGGATCCGGATGCGTGCGGAAACCGGATTCACCGGTCCAGAAGTCGACTTGGGCAGCAATGACGAATTGTTCTGGTTCTGGGTCAAGCGGAGCACTCCGCCGGCACTCTATTTCTGTCGCCACGATCAACTGGCCATATCCAACTTTCGCCAGATTATGCCGGTCGAGCCCGAATGGCTGATCGAAGCCCTCGGGGTGACGACGTTCGACCCGGCCGTGACGAGCCAAGGACCGTTTCCGGTCCACGGCGGGCGGCTGGAGATTCGCAGCCCGCGCAGCAGCGCGGCGGGCAACTTCACGAAGATCACGGTCGTCGACGAAAAGACGGCCATCGTGCTGGAGCAACATTTATACGATGCCAAGGGGACGCGGATCGCCACCGCGATGACGAGCAATCCGCGCTATTTTCCGGAGTATCAGGCTTCGATGCCGCAGCAAGTTGACATCGAGTGGCCAGCGAATCAGGTCCATCTGCATCTCGACCTGAACGACTATCAATTGAACACGCTGCACAATGTGCCGTCGCCGCTGTGGCAGAAGCCAGAGTATCCTGGCTTTGCGAATGTTGATCTCGCGCGGCCGAATGGATTTTCGGGGCCGGTGGTAGAACCGCCGCTGGCGAAGTCCGTGTTGCCGGCCTCGGCAAATCTGCCGCTGACGCCGGAGGCAAATCCCGGGCCCACCCCGAGCGCCAAACCGGAAACCCCAACCGAGGTGTTCGTGCCGAAGGCGGTCTTGTCACCTATAGTGGGCGAAAAATAGAAGCTGCCTGAGGGGACCGCAGCTTGTCCTTGAATTGTCGGCTCAGTATGCTGCGGGAATGACGGCATCTTGTAAACGTATTTACCGCCATTCGGGATCCTTGATCGTCGCTTCTCCAAACCAAGGATTCGCCGCTCATGGCCTTCCTTTTGCGAGTGTGCGTGGGCGCCTCTGTCGTGTTTGCATTATGCGCATCGCCAATCTTTTCCTGGTCGCCATTGGCGTTCGCTGGCGACGCGGCCATTTCGCTACCAACCGATTCGCCCGGTATCACGGTTGAGGCAAGATATCCTGGAGGCACCGCTCAGGTTGTAGCGGACTTGATCGCAGTTCCGATCGAGACGCAAATCAACGGGGTGGAAAAAATGCGTTCGATGCGTTCGCAGTCTTCCTCCGACGGCACGTATCGGCTCACAATCACTTTTGAATCGCATGCCGATTTGGATAAGGCGGCTGGGCTGGTTCGGAACCGTATCGCCATCGCGATTCCAACGTTACCGGACTCGGTCCGACAGTACGGCATCACGGTTCGGAAGACATCGCCGCCCCCCTGTGCGATCGTGGTGATTAGCTCATCGAACGGCAACGCCCTCGACGCGCTTGGGGCTTATGCCAAATCCTTGACGGACGAACTCGCTCGTCTCCCGGGAATTGGCGAAGTCACGGTCACGGGGCGCGATGAAAAAATCCTGACTATCCGACTGGACTGGGACAAGCTCGCGGCCGCAAAAGTCACCGCAACGGATGTGCTCAAAGTCCTCAAAGAACAGGCGATAGAAACAAGGTCGGAAATGCCTCTCCGCCTCGTATTGCAGCGAGACGAAGATCAAGAACGCGTCGAAGCGCTGGTCCTAAAATCGGACGCAGAGGGCCATACGGTTCGATTTAGAGACGCCGCTCGACTGGAAAGGGACATATCGCCTCCCCGATCCCGTGCGTCATTCAACCAGATGACAGCGGTGCTGCTCGCGATTTCGGTGCTGCCGAAAGCGCATCCGCGCGAAGTGATCACCGCCGTGCAACGGAAACTGGAGGAAGAACGCGGAACACTGAAGAAGGGAATTAGCATGCAGGTCGCGTTCGACTTCGCTGCGAATCCAGAATCGCTCCCCAAATCGGCGACGCCGGAGTATTTGCGACTGGACCTCCAATTGTCTGAGAAAAATTCTGACCACCGCAACCGCGACCTGATCCAACACAGTTCAGCGGCTCTTCAAAAAATACCGGGAGTGCAAGATGTATTGACCGTATGTGGGCCGCCGTTTACACCTCAAGGTAATCAGGCCAGTTTTTTGATTAAGTGCTCGCCCACAGATCGCACGCCCGACAACCGCGAAGAAATCATGCGGCAGGCTCGCCTTGACGTGGGCCAACATAACCTAAAGGGGCGAGTCAGGATCTACGGCGTTTCGAGCCGAATCGGCTTCCTCCAAGCCGGACCTGACCTCAATCTTAGGGTCGAGGGACGCGACGATGTGGGGCAAGATGAATTGCGCAAAGAGACCGAAACCATCGCCACAGCACTGAGAAAAGAGCCGAAATTGTTGGACGTTTGGCTAAGTCCCAGTTTTCATCGCATAGATGAAACGCGATTTGAGATCGACCGTACCGCCGCAAAGGGAATACCCCTTGGCGAAATCACGGGATCGCTTCGGTTTGTAGACGGGTCCAATCCTGAGGCGATCAAAAAAGCGAAGATTTGCAATGCCGCGGGCGAGCGGATTTCGTTAAACGAATTGGTCAAAGTTAAAACCGTCCGCGAACCTGCGCTGCTCGAACGATTCAACATGCATCCCGTGATTGAGATTTCCGCGAACCGCGCCCCGGAGACATCACCTAGCGAGGCTCGCAAGCGGTGGGACGCCCAACTCAAAGAAATCAACCCGCCCGCGAAGATCGTGCTTGAGTCTCCTCGGTGACGAAAGCTGCAATGCCATCGTCACCTCTGCCACGAATGCCGATGGGGGGATCAGTCAAGACGCGTCAGTCAACTGCGTCGGTTGTTTTGTGGGGCAAAAGAGCCGACCATGCAGACTCGGGCTCCTCAATCGATAACGGCCTGTGCGACTCTACGAATTCGCGTTCGCGCGGCGGAGTTTTTCGCGCGCGCGGCTCAGGGTCGGCCCAATCGTGTTTTCCGGCATGCCGACCGTCGTGCTGATCTCTTGATAGCTCTTCCCTTCCAGATGATACATGCGGACAACCGCCGCCTCGGAGCCATCGAGTTCAGCCAGGAGGCGCTCAACTTCGTCGCGATCTTGGACCCGATCAATGTCGTGGCCATCGCCGACGACTTCCGCTTGGCCTTCCGCCAGCCGCGAGGCCGACTTGCGTTTCATCAACTGGTGGACGACAATCCGCCGAGCGACGACCGTCAGATAGGTCGCCAAGCTGCTCTCGCCGCGAAAATGGCGCAGCAGCGCAAAATCGTCTTTGACGATCTCCAAAAAGACTTCCGCGGCCAGGTCTTCGCGATCTTCTGGCGCGAGCCGCATCGAGCGGCTTTGGGCCGAATGATTCACGACGTGGACGACCAGCCCCATGAAACGATCCACAAAATCCTCCCACGCCCGGGGCTTTTTCCCCAGGCAGCGAGCGAGCAAGTTGCGATCGATGTCGGACAGAGCCACGGATACCTCCCCGGACAATGCGACCGAATGAGCCCCCGAAGTGATAAGCCGGGAACAGTCGCGAGTTTAGGCGTTACTTTTTTAATTTTACGTACAACCGAAACCTGAAGCAAGGCGGATGTATATTGGCGGACCGGGTCGGCTGCCGATAGAGGTAGGAAAACGGCCTAGGCGGTTCGATTCGTCCGATCCGTCCGCGGGGCAAAGTGTGACGATTCGGCTTCCTGGGCGGAGTGGGTTGACACGATTTCAGGGCAATCCTAAGATTGCGCACAACACCCGTTGATTTCAAGACTTCGAGAGTTTTCTGGCGAGGCCCGCGGGCCTCTCTGACGCGAAAGGAGCGGTCTTATCATGGCGCATGTGGTCGCCGAACCCTGCTTCGGCTGCAAGTATACCGACTGCGTGGTCGTCTGCCCGGTCGAGTGCTTCTACGAAGGGGACAAGATGTTGTACATCCACCCCGACGAGTGCATCGACTGCGAAGCGTGCGTGCCCGAATGCCCGGTCGAGGCGATTTTTCACACGGATAATCTGCCGGAAGAGTGGAAAGACTTCACGGCGCTGAACGCCGAGATGTCGCCGCAATGCCCGGTGATCACGGAAAAGAAAGATCCGCTCGTCCAAGAGTAGCGATCGCGCCGCGGCATGAACCGGCCCGTGTTCGCGGGCGCGTCCGGCGAGATAGCGGACGTCGGCGTCGCACGCCGTTGAGATGCTCATTGAGTTTCACCACGGGCTCATCCGACCAAGCGGTTTGGTGAGCCCGTTTTTCTTATCTGCCGAACTGTCCAGCCGGTTTGCGCAGCGGTTGCCGATTGCTTGTTTGGAATCATCCTCGGGCGCAATTCGCGCGGCGGCCAGCCTGGCCCCTGCGCTTCATCCCCCTGGTGCGAGTTGGTCCGTAGCGGACAATTTCAATTCGCCCCGTCGGTCATTGCGGAACATCGTCGTAGGGTGGCGACCAGCACGGCGAAGCCGTGCGCAGGCCCACCATGTTTCGGCGGGCTATTGGAACCGCCCGTTTTCGGATTGCACCCGCATCATGGTGGGCCTGCGCTCGCTGGTCCGCACCGTGCAATTTGCGAGCATCCGCGCCGCACAATGTGCGAGTTGGTCCGTAGCGGACAATTTCAATACGCACGGTCGGTCATTGCGGAACATCGTCGTAGGGTGGCGACCAGCACGGCGCACGCCGTGCGCAGGCCCACCACGTTTCGGCGGGCTATTGGAACCGCCCGTTTCCAGATTGCACCCGCATCGTGGTGGGCCTGCGCTCGCTGGTCCGCACCCTACAATTTGCACGCTGTTCCGTAGCGGACAATTTCAATACGCACGGTCGGTGATTGCGGAACATCGTCGTCGGGTGGCGACCAGCACGGCGCACGCCGTGCGCAGGCCCACCACGTTTCGGCGGGCTATCGGGACCGCCCGTTTTCGGATTTCACCCGCATCGTGGTGGGCCTGCGCTCGCTGCGCTCGCTGGTCCGCACCCTACAATTTGCGAGCATCCGCACCGTACAAATTGCGCGCCGGTCCGTAGCGGACAATTTGAATGCGCGCCGTCGATCATTGCGGAACATCGTCGTAGGGGGACGACCAGCGCGACGAAGCCTTGCGCCGGTCCACCACGCAAAGCCGTCAACCGTTTGCCGCGTATACCATGCGCAGGCCCATCCCGGCTTGGCGCGCTGGTGGAAAGACCTGTTTTCGGGTTTCACCCGCATCGTGGCGCGCTGGTGGAAAGACCCGTTTTCAGATTTCACCCGCATCGTGGTGGGCCTGCGCTCGCTGGTCCGCACCGTACAATTCGCGAGCCTCCGCAGGCTACCATTGGCGAACTGGTCGGTAGCGGACAATTCAAAACGCCAGCCGGCGGGCGGCTGTCAATGAAAGTCGCGCGAAGGGGCGCGGAGGTTGCCTAGCGAGACGGATAGGTTCTCGAGCTTCGAGACCAACACATGAATGACCTGCTCCACGCTTTGCAAACGACCGTGGGCGATGTAGGCCGGCGCGGTCCGCGCGATTTGATAGAACTTTTCCCAAACGTCGGGCCGGATGATTAAGTTGGCCGTGCCGGTCTCGTCTTCGAGCGTGACAAAGGTGATTCCCTTGGCGGTGCCCGGCCGCTGGCGCACCAGCACCAAGCCGGCGACGCGGACGAAGCTGCCCGACTTAAGCTCGGCCAAGGCGCGGGCGCGAACGATATTCTGGCGGTCGAGTTGCGCGCGGTAGAAGGCGAGCGGGTGCGCTTTTAGCGACAGTCCAGCCGTTTGATAATCGCGAAACACCTCTTGTTGCGGACTCAACAGGGGAAGTTCGGGCGGCGGCTCCGGTTCATTCAACTCGGCGAACAAGGGTTGCGGTGCGCGGCTCTGCTCTTGCCCCAAGGCTTGCCACAGCGAGGCTTGCCGATTCACTTGCAAAGATTGAAAGCTGTCGGCGCGAGCCAGCCGAGCGACAAGCGGCGGAGAGAGCCGCGTGCGGCGGATGAAATCTTCCCAAGAGGCAAAGGGGGCCGCGCGGCGCGCCGCCTCGACGCAGGCCACACTCTGCTCGGACAAGCCGAGCACTTGGCGAAATCCGAGCCGGATGGCTTCCCCTTCGAGCGTGCAATCCCAGCAGCTATGGTTCACATCAACCGGCCGCACCTCGAGGCCATGTTCTTGCGCGTTGCGGATGAGTTGAGCGGGCGCATAAAAACCGAGCGGCTGGCTATTCAGCAAGGCGACGCAAAAGGCCGCCGGATAATGGCACTTCAGCCACGCCGAGGCATAGACCAACAGGGCAAAGCTGGCCGCGTGCGACTCGGGAAAGCCGTACTCGCCAAAACCGCGAATCTGATGAAACACCAACTCGGCGAACTCGGGCGAAAGACCGCGTTCCCGCATGCCTTGCAAGAGCTTCACCCGAAATTGGTCGATCATGCCCGGCCTTCTCCAAGCGGCCATGGCGCGGCGGAGTTGGTCGGCTTCGCCCGGCGTGAAACCGGCCGCGACCACTGCCAACTGCATCGCCTGCTCTTGAAAGAGGGGAACGCCCAGCGTCCGCCGCAAGACTTCGCCGATTTCGGAACTGGGATAAGCAGGGACCGCTTCGCCGGCACGCCGGCGCAGATAGGGATGCACCATGTTGCCTTGAATGGGACCGGGCCGGACAATCGCAACCTCGATCACCAGATCATAAAAACAGCGCGGCTTCAGTCGCGGCAACATGCTCATCTGGGCGCGGCTCTCAATTTGAAAGACTCCCATCGTGTCGGCCGCGCAAATCATGTCATAGACTTTTTCATCGGCCGGCGGAAGATTGGCCAACGTCAGCCGGCGGCCGGTCGCTTGCTCGACCAGCGCGAAACATTTACGCAGGGCGGTCAACATGCCTAGCGCCAAGCAATCGACTTTCAAAATGCCGAGTTCATCGAGATCGTCTTTATCCCACTCGATGACGGTGCGGCCTTCCATGGCGGCATTTTCGATAGGGACCAATTCGCACAAGGGGCCTTGCGTGATGACCAAACCGCCGACGTGTTGGCCCAAGTGGCGAGGAAAGCCGAGCAACTCGCCGACCAAATCTTGCAGTTGCCGGCCGACGGTCGAATGTGGATCAAGGCCCGCCTCGGCGCAGCGTTCTGGCGGCAGCGTGGCATGGCGATCGAGCATTTTGGCCAGCACATCGACCCGATCGAGCGACAAGCCGAGCGCCTTGCCGACGTCGCGAACGGCGGAGCGCGGACGATAGGAGATGACTTCGGCGGTCATGCCCGCCCGCTCGCGGCCATACTTTTGGTAGACATATTGAATCACCTCCTCGCGACGTTCGTGCTCGAAGTCGACGTCGATATCAGGCGCTTCATTCCGCTCGCGACTGATGAATCGTTCAAACAAGACTTCGAGGCGGTCGGGGTCGACGGAGGTGATGCCCAAGCAAAAGCAGACGGCCGAATTGGCCGCGGAGCCGCGCCCTTGGCACAAAATCTCTCGCTCGCGCGCAAAGCGGACTAAATCCCAAACGGTTAAAAAATACGACTCGTAACGCAGTTCGCCGATCAGTTGCAATTCATGCTCGAGCAACCGGCGAACCTTTGGGGGAATCCCCGCCGGAAAACGCTGCGCCGCCCCCTCCCAAGTCAAGCGCGTCAAGTAAGCCAGCGGCGTTTCGCCGGGCGGAGCGAGTTCCTCCGGATATTCGTATCGCAACTCGTCCAAGGAAAAATGGCAGCGCTCGGCAATCTCGACGGTGCGGGCCAGCGCCTCCGGCGCCTGGTGAAACAACTGCTGCATGGCCGCGGGAGATTTCAGATGCCGCGCGCCATTGGCAAACAAGCGTTCGCCCGCCGCGGCAACCGTGCAGCCGGCGCGCAGCGCCATAAGCACGTCCGCCAAAGGGCGCCGCCGAGGATCATGAAAATGAACGTCGTTCACGGCGACCAGCGGCAGCCGGCTGTGCCGGGCCACGCCTTGCCGCTCGGCCAATTCCAATTCATCGTGCGGGCCGCAATGCAATTGCGCTAGCAGGTAGGCTCGGTCGGAAAACACCTCGCGAAACGGGGCCGCCGCGGCAGCGGTCGCGAGGCCCGCCACGCCGGCCAAAAGTCCTTCGGCATGCGCGGCCAGATCGGCAAAGGTTAGACAGCATTCGCCTTTCGGCGCGTTGCGCCGCCCGCGCGTCAAGAGACGCGTCAGCCGGCCATAGGCGGCTCGATCGGCAGCCCAAACCACGGTGGTCGGCGCATCGAGCAAGTCGAGTTCGGCGCCGATCAAGATTTTGAGCCCGGCTTGTTTGGCCGCCCCATGAGCGCGGACCACTCCGGCCAGACTGTTGCGATCGGTGATCGCCAGCGCTCGATAGCCTAACGCGGCGGCGCGAAACACCAACTCGTCGGGATGCGAAGCCCCTTCCAAAAAAGAAAAGTTCGTCTTGCAACGCAGCTCGGCATAAGGAATCGCGGCGCGGACCGGCGCGGCGGGAGGAAGCCCGCGGCGGCGTTTGCTGTCGGGTTGGTCGGGCATGGGATGGCTCCGCGTTCACCGTCTAGGGCATTTTTCAACCGGCTGTTAAGCAAAAAGACCGTGCAAAAACCAGTGGCCATCGCGCCACCGGCGAAAGATCCAAAGCCGCGCGCCGCCGGCCGTTTCCACGCGAAAATAATCGCGCTGAATGTCGCGGCCACGCCACCACCCGGTTTGAATCCGCTCCGGCCCCCAGACGCGCTGCACGGCGAGCCACTCTCCTTGCCAATAGATTTGCTGCGGCAGACTGGATGGGGGCGCCGCGCGCACCTCTAGCGGAAGGGGAGTCGATTCCCAGCTCAGGGGACGCAATTTTCGCGCGCTGCGGGAGCGGTTTCTTGTTGTGAAGTTGCGGTTCGCATTCCTTTTTGCGGCGGGGCTCTTTTTAGAGGAGCTTGCTGGCCACCGAGCGCCCGCCACGGCCCGCGCGATTCCGGCCCAAGGTTCGCGGCGAAAGCTAAATTCGGGCTGGGCCTCTGGTTGCAGCCGAGCGCGGACGACGGCTTGGCTGCCAAGACGATTGCTCAGCCGATCGATCAGCCGCGTCAGTTGCCGCTGGCCCGTTTGGAGCGAGCCGGCGGCAAACAATTCGCGCTGCCAAGGAATCAGCGGAGCCGCCAGCAGCACCGCCAAGGCGAGCCGGACAACCGGCGCGGAGAGAGCCATGTGTTCCAGCCGCAGTTGCAGCATCTCGAAGAGGTGCTCGCAGTCGGCCGTGGCGCGATACAGATCGACCTTGATCACCACCGGCGAGCCTTGTTCGCAATCCAAACGACACTCGAGTTGCACCGCCCCTTGTTGCCGCTGCGCCAGTTGAGCCGCCGCTTGCTCCAGCAGTTGCGCCAGACACGTTTGCAAAGAGGGCCCGTGCGCCAGCGGATATTCCAAGCTCTGCTCGACCACGATCTCCGGCAGCGGCCGATGCGCAGGAATGAGCTCCGGCAAGGCCCCGCGCGCCTGATCCAAGCGGATCAGCAGATCAGGCTCGAATCGGCTGGCCAAGGCGGCGCGCGGAAGATCGAGCAAGCCGCCGACCTGGTCGATTCCCAGTTCTTCCAACAGCTGAATCGTGGCCGCGGAAATGCGCAGCGCCCCCAAAGGCAATTCTCGCAGCGTCGCGGCCGTCTCTCCCGGCGGCACAATCGTGAACCGCTCGGTTTGAAAATGAGCCACTCCCCAGGCCAGCCCCAAGGTGTCGGCCAAGGCGACCCGAATGGTCAAGCCACGTTCGCGAAAATCGCCAAACAAATGTTCCACGAGCAATTCTTCGCTGCCAAACAGCGGCGCCACGCCGGTCACATCGAGAGACAAACTGTCCGGCGGAAGCAAACCGACCCCAGGGCTAAAAGGTTCGCAGGCCAAGGCCAACTGCGCCAGGGCGGCCGCATCGCGCTGCGGAGCGTGCTCTTCAAAAAATCCGGCGCCGCAGGCGGTCGCTTCGGCCAGCGTCATGCCCGGCAGAATCGGACGCGAGCCGGCATAAGCGACCACGCGAAAAACTCCGCGCCGCGGCTGATCGTAGAGCACGAGTTCTCGGCCGCGTCGTTCAGGGTGTTCGCTAGCGCAGCGTTGCAAGGGCCACTGGGGGAGCCAGAGACACAGCGCGCGAGGAGTGAACGGTGCCGGTTTCATCGTCGAGCTCCAATTCCAACCGCGCCCCCGATTTTTCGCCGCGCGTCCGCAGCACTTCGAGCTGGAGCCGCCGGTTTTTGCCGACGCCGCGCAACGTCGGCTGCGCTTCGACCAGCAACTGCGTTTCCGCCCAGGTGGGCAGTCCTCGCGCGGTCGGAGGCCGGAGAAAAATCCCGAGGGTTTCGCCGGCTTCGGCCGCCAATTGCAAACCGCGAAAAACACGCGGGTCGATTTTCTCCGGCCAACTGAGCACGCTCGCCACGCCGGGACAGCGGAGCGCCTGATTCAAACTCCAAAAATAGTCGGTTGAGGTGGCGGGATGCACGAGAATCAAGCGCTCCAAATCGATCCCCCAGAGGGGCGCCGCCGGCGGAAAAAACCGCCGTTGCGGATCGACGACCACGGTGGCCCCCCCTGCGCACGCCGCTTCGGCGGCCAAAACCAGGGCCAGGGTAGTTGCTCCGCCGCCCGGTCCGGCCAACAATTCAATCAGCGTCCCGCGCCGAAATCCGCCGGCGGACAAGGGACTCCAACTCGCCCCCAGCCCGCCCGACCGTTCGGGGCGGCGCGACGTTTCCGCGCGCCAAACTTGCTCCTGCAAGACTTTCACGGTTTGATGAAGGGAAGCGGTCATGGTCGTGCTAGCATGGGCTGGATTCTTTAATAATGTACGTATGAACAGTATCTGGTCAAGAGCGCCGGGAGATTTTATATGTGCGGTCGTTTCACGCTCCGAACCCCGCTCCATAAGCTTTTGGCCCAGTTCGGCTTGCCGCCGCCGACGAATTGGGCTCCGCGCTACAATATCGCCCCGAGCCAGATGATTTTGGTCCTTCGCCCAGCGGGGGCCGGGCAAGGCGAAATCTCCACCGCAGCGCCGTCCACGCCCGGCGGCCCGGCAGCAGAGTTGCTTTCGATGCGCTGGGGGTTCTTGCCCGCTTGGGCCCCCGAGGGGACCGGCGCGATGATCAACGCCCGGGCGGAAACGGCGGCCGACAAGCCGACCTTTCGCGATGCCTTTCGCCGTCGCCGCTGTCTCATTCCGGCCGACGGTTTTTATGAATGGGCCAAATCGTCGCGCCGCAAAGAGCCCCACTGGATTCACCTGCGCGACGAACCGCCGTTTGCGTTCGCTGGCCTGTGGGAACGGTGGCACGACTTCGACACCTGCGCGATCTTGACGACGGCGGCGAATCCGCTCCTGGCGCCCTTCCATGACCGGATGCCAGTCATCCTGACCGAGAGCGCCTCTCCGCAATGGCTCGATCCGGAGACGGAGCCTCCCGCCTTGCGCGGACTGATGCAGAGCTATCCGGCCGAGCAAATGCAAGAACGAGCGGTCGGCCCCCGCGTGAACTCGGTCGCCCACGACGACGAGCGCTGTCTCGCGCCAGCGGTTATCGAGCGCCAGCTCTTTTGATATCCGGCCGCTCCGGATCGGGTCGCGCCGCCGGCCGCATCATCCCCGCGGCCTCATCGTACACGCGGCATCTTGCCGCGTTGCCGCGTTGCCGCGCAGCCGAGCCCGGCCGCTGCCGTAAAATAGGCCGCTCGCCCTGAGACTTCTACTCCAGGATTCGTCCTTCCAAGCGAACTAGCAGCCGCTTGTACGGTATTTGCGCGGCGCATCTTCCCACGCAAGAGAATGCGACGATTCTTTGAGAACCCCGGTTAGCAGCGTTTCACCTGCTCGGTCAATTTGGCGACGACCGCCATGAACTCTTTTCGCTTGGCGATCAGCGCCGCGGTCGATTTGGCGCCCGGCCCGCGAACATAATCCAGCACGATTTGCTCCGCGGCGATGAACTCCGGGGCGATCTCGGCAATCTCGCCGGCGATCTCGATCGGAATATTCGTCACGCCATTCGCGTCGCCATGCAACAGGTCGCCCGCCTGCACCATCAATCCGCCGACTCGCACCGGCAAGCCGATATGAAGAATGTGGCAATAGGCGTGCGAGCAAATTGTGCCGCCGGTGAAGACCGGATAGTGGAGTGCGCGCACTTGTTCGAGATCGCGGCCGGCGCCGGAGGTGATCAAGCCGGCCGACCCGAAACTCTGATAGACCGAGCACATGACCTCGCCAAACGTCGCGGAAACAGCCGGATCGTCGAAGTCTTGAAAGACCACGATCGCCGGCCCAGGCAGTTCGCCGAAGCGCTCGACCTGTTTTTCCATGCTGCCGTATGCGTCGCCGCCAGCCGGCGCGGCATCGGAGCGAAAGGCCGCCGTCGTGGCAAAGCCCACCATCGGCGGCAGGTTGGGAAACTGGCACCGAATCCGTCCGTCCATATATCCCTGATTCCGCGGGCGAATGTGAAATAGTTCGATCACATTGCAAATGGTCGGCGTGTCGAACTTCGCAAGTTGAGCGAGCAAGGATTGCATCTTGGACATCGGATTTAGACAAGTTCGCAGAGAGAAATAACCGAAAGACAACTCGATAGCATACCGGCAGGCAACTCGCTCGGCCAGCGACCTCCGGCCCTCGCCTCCCCGCGTGCAAATTGTAGGGTGCGGATGCTCGCAAATTGTAGGGTGCGGACCAGCGAGCGCAGGCCCACCACGATGCGGGTGAAATCTGGAAGCGGGCGCTTCCAACAGCCCGCCGAACCGTGGTGGGCCTGCGCTCGCTGCGCGAGCTGGTCGCCACCCTACAATCGATCCGGCGTCCGCATGAATCGATCCGGCGTCCATGAATCGATCCGGCGCAAACATGAATATATGCGTCGTCCGCTTGGGGAATGTCGCGGGCCGCGCGTGATGCGGAACGGCGATGGCGCTCACTGGAAAGCGTCGCTAATCACGAACGGAAGCGGACCGGCTTCTGCGGCGGCGGCCTGTTATGGTGCTTTGGCGGACTTCAACATCGATAGCATCATTTCTTGCGCACCGGGCTTGAGCGTTTCGCCGTGGGTGCAAGCCACGAACAGGTGCGAGCCGACTTTGAAAACGACGATGTCGGCATGGCCGGGGTCGCCATCGTCGGCCTCGGCGCCGTCGCCTGTCAGGCGTTTGGCGGGCCCTCCCGCCACGGTCAACTCCTTCGTCTCCTTCGCTTTGAAATTCTTGAACTCGCTGACGATTTGTTCCGGCGCGAGTTTGACCGCTTCGTCCAAGGTTTTGGCGTTCTTGATCACCCAGACCTCGACCTCTTCAATCTTGTTGCGTTTAACAATCAGCGAGCCATCGGCATTTTTGCAAGAAGCGTCACCGGGCGTCGTGAAGTGCAAAATGGCGTGCCCGCCTGCCTCCAGCGAGCAGGTTTTCGTCTCCTTCGCATCCTTGCCATCGGCGGCTGGCAGCAGACTTGTGCCGCCGAGAAGGATCGCCGCCGCCAGCAGGCCGAGATGGTTCTTTGAAATCATGCGCATGGTGTCACCTGAGATGGGAGTGGGATTTCTGACGTCGCGTTGATCTGAATATTGAGGCCCGGAACGCCTTCTTCGCAGGCGAATCCGCGCCTCTGCGATTGAGCCTACCGAATCGTGCCGCCAAAGACAACCAACAGGCGGCGGTCTCTTGCTCCCTGCAAGCGGTCGAAGTTAGCTTGCCAGCTTGCGCAGAGCGCCTGAAACGTGCCAAAACCGGGGCTGCCGCGGCAAGCCGTGCCGATTTTGCGGCGAAGCGCTCGGCGTCAACTTCGTCAAACCGTCGATACCATTGGCAGCGATTCGCCGTTCGGCGCTGGAGCGCCTTGGTCTGATGCGAGGGTTAAGATGTCCACGCTCGGGATTAGCAGCAACGCCCTTTCGTATAGCGCCTTTCAAGCGATTACCGGCACCACGCCGAATTCCAGCAGCCCCGCTGGCAGCGCCGATCCTTTGCTTGCGACCGGCGCGACCGGCGCGAGCACGCCGGCCAGCCCAGCCGACGCGCTGCTGGCCGCCACGGGCGGATCGTCTCCGCAGGCCGCCGCGCGCCCGCATCATCACGGGCACGGCGGCTTTAAGAAAATTCAGGATGCCGTGACCAGCGCCCTCGATGCCGCGCAAAACGATCCGTCCGCCGATCCGAACTCGATCATCGAACAGGCCATCGCCGGAGTGTTCTCCGGCAGCAGCGATCCAAGCCAAGCGAGCGCGAGTGGAGCCGCCGGCAGCGCAACGGGCGGCGCCGCTTCCGGCAGCAACGTAGCCAGCGTGGCGGCGCCCGGCGCAAGCAGCGGCGATTCCAGCGATCCGTTCGCGCAACTGCTCCAATCGCTCGGCGTGTCGCCGCAACAATTCCACACCGACTTTTTGAACGCGATTCAAGACGCGCAAAGCGGCCAAGTGAATGCCAGCACGGCCTTGCAAAGCATCCCGAGCGGCTCGGTTATCGACGCGCTCGCCTAGCGGCGCCCAGTCGAATCCAGTTCGCGCTGCGCGCCAGGGGATAAATCGCAGGGGCCGGAGCGAATAGCTTTAAGCCGTGGCGATTAGCTTTAAGCCGTGGCGATTAGCTTTCGGCCGTGGCGCAGGCTGCCTCGTCCTCCGCGCAGACGCCATCCGCGTGTAAGGCGACCAGGATCAGCCCGTTGCGATTGGCGAAATCCAGCACCTGCGGCTCATCGACGATAATGGTGCGGCCGGCTTCGACCGCCAAGACTTTGGCCCCCGCGGCCACCATCGTTTCCAGCGTACTAACGCCAATCGTAGGAACGTCGAACCGCATGTCCTGTTGCGGCTTCGCGACTTTCACGACCGTGAATCCGCCCGAGCGACAGAGTTCTCCCGCGCGGCGGATACATTGATCGGTCCCTTCGATCGCTTCGACGGCGACGGCGGCGCGCCCTTTGATCGCGACGCTTTGTCCGACGTCCAGGCGGCCCATCTCCTTGGCCAACGTCCAGCCGAACTCGATGTCTTTCGCTTGTAGGCGCGAAGGGCCGCGCCGCGTCAGTTGTCCGTAACGCACGAGAAGCTCCGGGGCATAGTCGGTGGCGGGGGCAAACGTGATCTGGTCTTCGGCGAAACCCTCGACAATCGCCGTCAGCAAGGTATCATCCTTGCGGTCTTGCCGCGCCGAGATGAAATGAGGAAAGAACATTTTGATCGTGCGCCAGTCAGGCAAGTGTTTCAGCCACGCGCCGTGCTGGAGCAGCTTCACTTTGTGGATCTTGCCCGCCATCGTGGCGTCAAAAATCTCATGCCGCGTGAAATAGCGAATGGCGCGGCCGAGCTTGGCCAGTCCGACCCATTCGAAGTCATGGCAAATAGTTTTCAGAGCCGGATCGGCGTGGTCTTTGACCCCCAAGCAATAGACCTCGAACCCGCGTCGGACCAATGCTTCCGAGAGGACGATTGGATAGCGGCCCCAGCCTGCCAATAGGCCGATGCGAGCACGCGGCAGAGGAAAGGGGAGAACTGCGCCAGACATAAATAGAGCGGCCTCCTGCTCTCCAACCAAACCGGCGAAGGGGGAATGATTTTCGATCGAAACGCCAGCGGTCGACGGCTTGGTGAACTTGGCCACGGAACGCTGCGGCGCCGTGTCCTAAGCGAACCGGCGGCTAGGCCGCATTTTTGTCCGGCACCGGCCCCAGCGGCGCGATCAAGGAGGCGGCCAGCCGCTGCAACTCTTTAATCTGGCGGCGCATTTCGGGTAATTTGGCGATCGCGGCAAAGAGGACCTTTTCCTCACGCTCGGGTTTCGCCGGCGCGCCGAGCACCGACAATCCGTCCGGCACATCGGCGGCCACGCCTGATTTCGCGCCCAGAATGGCGCGATGGCCAATGTGCACGTGGTCGCGCACGCCGACTTGGCCCGCCATGACGACATAGTCGCCGGTGGAGGTGCTGCCGGCGATGCCGACTTGCGAGCAAATCATGTTGTGTTTGCCGATCCGGCAATTGTGGGCGATCATCACCAGGTTGTCGATTTTCGTGCCTTCGCCGATTGTGGTCGCGCCGTAGGTGCCGCGATCGATGGTCGTGCAAGCGCCGATTTCCACATCGGAACCGACTTCGACCCAGCCCAATTGGGCGGAGAGTTGATGCCGCCCGTCGGCAAGCTTGTACCCGAATCCATACGCCCCGAGAACGGCGCCGGCGTGAACAATCACGCGCTCGCCGAGTCGCGAGTTCTCGTACAGGACGGCGTTGGAAAAGATCGTCGTGTCCGCGCCGATCCGGCAGTCGGCCATGATTTGCGCTCCGGAGTGGAGCGTGCAGTTCGGGCCAATCTGCACCCCCGCGCCGATCACCACCCCCGGACCGACCTCGACATTCGCGGCTAAGACGGCCGATGCATGCACGATCGCAGAGGGATGGATGCCGATCCGCGCGATCGCGCGCCGCGGATGAAAATATTGTACGATCTGCGCGAAGGCGGCAGGGACATCGGCGACTTGGATCGTAGGCAAGCCTGCAACGACCACGTCGAGCGGAGCCAGCACGGCGGCCGCTTGCGACTTGCTTACTTGGCCGACCTTGTCGCGATGATCGACAAAGGCCAAGTCGTCGCCGCCCGCGTCGCGAAGCGTCGCAGCGCCGGCAATCTGCCGCGCCCCATCTCCCACGAGTCGACCGTGGACCAAGTCTGCCAACTCCGCGAGGCAAATAGCCATGCTTGGGGAATCCTTTCACACCAGCGAATTCGTAGGGGTCTGGCGCCGATGAAGATCGAACTCCCATGGCGCAGTCGAGAGAATTTCGCAGCGGCCGAAAAAGTGCTTCGCAGTTGCTTCCCCCCTCAACTTCACCTTTTTGCCAGGGTGACGCCGAGGGGAACGAAGCCATTTTTCAGCTTGCCAAAGCCGGCGAATGCTAACCGCCGCCGCCATTTGGAACAAGAGCGGATTTCCGCATTGCGGCCACGCGAAAGCCAAACGAAGCGGCCGAATTTGAGGCGGAAAATCTGCCGCGCCGCGAAAAAAAGGGGCTCTGACGCGCCAAATCCACATGGCTGTGCCGGATGGCCAGGGGCAAGGCAACCATCGAGCACGACTCGTCAGAGCCCCACGGGCCAGACAAAACAAAACGGCCGACAGAGGTTCGACCGCGACCTCCACAGCCGGGTTCGCGGCAGTAAACTCCGCAAACACTGGCTCGCGTTCAGGTCGATTGAAGGGAGAAAGCAGTTTGCATACCAAATCGCGCGCGGAGGGCACGAAACCGCCCCAAATGGCGCTGACGGAGGGTCCCAGGATCGCTCCAGAGCGGAGTTTACGCTTTGCAATCTCAAAAGGAGAATTTACGTTCCAGCCGTTTCTCGCGATTTTTGGCTTGCCGCAAATTACAACACTTTGGATATTCTTACACAGCCCTATTTCCAAAGGGGGCCGGTTCGGCGTCGGCTCTCGCAAAATGAGAATTTCGGCGCTCTCGCTCCTCCCTCCGGACTTGCAGCGGAGTTCCCTGACAACTCGCTCTAACGATTCGCTTATGCGACAATGCCAGATATGCCCACGGCCGCGCCCCCTTCCTCATCGCTGAATTGCTTCCGTCTCGACGAACGCCGCGACCATGTGGTGCTGGCGGTGAATCCGAAGTCCGGCGCGCGCTGCACGCGGCACCTCGTGGAGGAGTTGGCCGATCGGCTGCGCGCGCAAAATTATCACGCCGAAATCCTCACCGATCTCGAGCACATCGCCGAGCGAGCCAATTCGCTCCAGGCCCAAGGGCGGTTGCGCACGCTCGTCGGAGCGGGCGGCGATGGCACCGCCGCCGAACTCGTCAATCGCACCGTGGCGGGTGTCCCCTTGACCGTGTTTCCCGCCGGCACGGAAAATCTGCTGGCCAAGTATCTCAGGCTGAAGGCCGACCCCTACGCCATTAGCCACGCGATCGATGATGGCTGCGTGGTCCGTTTCGACGCGGGTTGGGCCTGTCCCCCGGGCCGGCCGGATCAGGGCCGCGTCTTTTTGTTGATGGCAGATTGCGGGTTCGACGCGGAGGTCGTGCGGCTGTTGCACGACGAGCGCGCCGGCCATATCAGCCGGTTCACCTACGGCAAACCTTTTTTCCAAGCGCTTCGTAGATATCAACATCCGGAGATGCGGATTCACGTCGAGTCCGTCGCGGCCGACCAAAACGGCTCAGACCGCGCGTGCGGCGCGAGTCCGCTCCTCTCGCGGTGGATGTTTGTGTTCAATTTGCCCTGTTATGCCCAAGGTTTAAAGATCGCGCCGCGGGCCGTAGCCACCGATGGTTGGCTTGATCTCTGTTCGTTTCAAGGCGGCTCGACGTGGCACGTTTTCAAGTATCTACTAGGGGTCTTGATGCGGCGGCACACGCGGTTCAAGGATTGCCATATGCAAGCGGTCAAACGGCTCCGGATCGAAGCCGATCAA
>DASRSE010000152.1:0-11834 GCA_035656655.1 Pirellulales bacterium | reverse complement strand
GGTGGGTTGACGATGCGGTGGGCCTGACGAGCCGCGCTGTTTTCCGTCATCCCCGCGCAGGCGGGGATCCAGCAGCCGGCTGGGCAGTGTCGCGGCGCGCTGGATTCCCGCCTGCGCGGAAATGACGAGCCGGGGCGAATTGACGAACCGGTGGTCCCCGCTTGTAGGCGCCGCTATTGTCCGCTGTTCTTGCCGCGGCGCGAATCGCGCTTTCGCGGCTCTTGATCGTCGCGGGACGGGCGGTCGAGTTCGCGGTTGGTCTGCGCACGCAATTCAGCGCGCATTTGCTCGAGTTGCGTTTGCAGCGCCTCCAAACGATGGTCGAGCGTGGCCTGCTCCAATTCCTTGCGTTTTTGCTCGGCCAATTCAGCCAGCGCCCGGGCCCCCTCGACGGCGCGCGTCTCGGGGCGCGCCTCGGCCGTGATCGAGCCCGGCTCGCCAGGAACCGCTTTCAGCCGCAAGGTCATCATCGGATGATCGGTCCGCAGATAAAACATGTCGAGGCGCCCGACCAGCGGCCCAACGTAGCCGCGCACGCGTTCAGGCAGCTTGTCCAATTCCTTTTCCGTCACCTCCCAGTGCTCGTCTCCTTGCTTCACGCTAATTTCGGCGGGCTGCCGGCCTGTCCGCTTGATGTCGACGGTCATATTGTCAGGCAACGTGTTGAACTTCTCCATTGGCGGAACCACCAGAGCCGGTCCGATCGTGCGATATTCCATCTGCGCGTGGCCGTCGTCCGTGCGCTGCCGATCCAACCACTTCAAACCCTCGACCACCGTCTTTGGGTCCGGTCCAGCGATGAGCATGTGAAGAGTTCCATCGGCGGAAGGCCGTTTCGCCGGCGCCACGGACACACTTTGTTCCTTGCCGCCTCGCAAAAACGTAATCTTCAGTTCGCGCTCTTTCGCTCCATCGACCAGCGCCACCAGATGCGGTACGTCGCCCAGCACTTGGCCGTCCGCCGTAAGCAAAATATCGAGCGGCTTCAGACCCGCCTTCGCCGCGGGTCCATCGGCCACGACCTGCTCGACCACCAGTCCATGATTCTCAGGCAGATTCAATTGCGCCCGGAGCGCCGCGTCGGCGGGAAAGCAATTCAGACCGAGAAAATACTCGCTCGCCTTTTCGGTCGGCTGCGCTTCGGCCGACGCCACGCTTCCGCCGAGGATGGGGGTTCGCAAGATCATCAAGCCTTGGCCGGGCGCGCCGCCGGAATTTGGCTGCGTAAACAAAATGCGGCCCGGACCGGGAGCACCTTCGCCAGGTTGCGCGGGCGCAGGCTGCGCGGGGGCGGCCTGCCCCGGCGAAGCTTGTCCGGGGGCTAGCGGCGCGGCTGGCAAGGCCTGAATCAACGTCTGGCCCCCCGCTTGCAACTGCTGCAATTGGACCGGCGAGATCTCCTGGCCATTAAGCAGAATCTTTGTCCCTTTCAATTCGTGCAGCGTCCCATCCCCCTCGATTTGCAATTCAATGACGCGCCGCTGCGGCGCCGCTTTCGCCGTGGCTGGCGGCGGAGCCGACTCCGGCGCGACCGCCGTTTGAGCCTGTGCGGCGGGAACGAGCAAAGCCAGAATTGCGCCAAACGCGGCGCCTCGATGCCAATGCTTGAGCGACATACGGTTTCCTTGTGATAAAGATTTGCGAAACGGAGCCGTTCCGAGCAAAACAGGAATTACTGAATCGACGGCGTGCCAAGCGCCTGGACCTCGACCCGATCGACCGGGACGACCAACTGCCGGCCATCTTCCAGCACGACCGGCAAATAGTCGCGCTGTTGTTGAATCGAATGGCCCGTGCGAGCCAAAACTTGCTGGATGTGGGCGGGCACTGCCGGCGGCGTGTTGGCCAGAATTGAGTTCAATTGACCGGCATCTTGAATCACCGGCAATTCGACCACTTCATTCTCTTTTTGACCCGCCATCGTCAGCCGGATCGCTGCGGGCAAGGGCGCGCTGGCTGGCGTGAATGCGTCATTCGCGACCTCCGTCGCCCCAGGCAAATGTTCCGCCGCACCGGGTGACGATTCGCGAACCGCCGGCGCGGCATGAACGACCTCGCGAGCAGGCTTGGCCGCGACCGTGTTTTGAGCAGCCGGATTTTCAGCAACCGAATTTGCAGCGACCGCGTTTTGATCGGTTCTGGAGTGCGAGCGCGGCCACCACATTCCCATTCCAAACGCCAGAAGAAAGGCCGCGGCGACGGCCGCATACGTCGGCAGCGCGCCGTAAAACGCCGCGCGAACATTTCCTTTCGCCGGCGCAACGCCTGCTCGAATCGGCAGCCGGACCGGCGGGCGCGCGACTGTTTCGACGGCCTGCGCGGCGGCCTTCCTCCAGACTTGTGCCTCCAAAAAGGCCAGCGCGCAGCGGCGCCATTCGCTCGGCCGCTCCTCGAATTGGAGCAAGAGGCTATGCCGCTGGTCATTCGGCAGTTCGCCGTCGACGAGCCGATCGAGCACTTCATCGGAAATTTCAAAACTGCTTTTCATCCGACCGTTCCTTCCACTTCGACCACGTCCAGAGACAATAGCTCGTGCCGCAATTTGGCCCGCGCCCGATGGAGCCGCGCTTCGACCGCGCTATGGCTGACGCCGAGCCGGGCCGCAATGTCGTGATAGCTCCAATCTTCGGAATATTTCAGCAACAAAACCTCGGCATCCCCTCGTTTTAATTTTTGCAGGGCCGCGCGCACGAGCCGCCGGCGCTCGTCCGATAAGAGCCAAGCCAGTGGATCCGTCTCGCGCCGATCGAATTCGGTCGGCCGAAAGCCATCCGCGAACCGATTCACCAGCTTCCGCTGACGCCCCGCCTTGCGGCGATAGAGGAGCGCTTGCCGCACCGCCAGCCGATATAGCCAAGGAGCCGCTTTCGCCGGATCGGCGAGCGGGCTGCGCTGCCGCACGGCCGCCAAGCAAACCTCTTGCATTACTTCTTCCACGGCCTGCGGCTCGCCGAGCCGCGCCAGCACCACCGTCCGCAGCCACCGCTGCTGCTCTGCCAGCACGACACGCCAGTCGATCGCGACCGGGTCCGCCGGAGTCGTTGCAGAAAGAGGCGGCGTCAGAGGAGTCATAGTTGACAGAATAGTTGCCGTTGGCGAGATAATCTTGCCAAAAATCGAAAAGTCACGCGGCCGCCGGCCATTCTGCCCCTGATCCGGCCAGCGGATTGCCCTTTATGGAGCCGGCGGCTCGCCGGTCGCCCCGGCGTGCGGAGACGCTTGCTCCAACTCGGCCAGGAGGTAGCGCTCGATCTTTTCCGGCGCGGTGGGAGGCGCAAACCGCCGCACAATCTGGCCATCGCGGGCGACCAAGAACTTGGTGAAATTCCATTTGATCGCGCGGCTGAATAAGAACCCGCGCCGAGCCGCGGTCAACTGTTGAAACAGCGGATGCGCCTCGGATCCGCGGACTTTGACCTTCGCGAACAAGGGGAAGGAAACGTCATATCGAAGCGAACAGAACGCGCGAATCGCGGCCGCATCGCCAGGCTCTTGACCGCCAAACTGGTTGCACGGAAAACCAAGGACCGCGAAACCCTCCGCCCGATGCCGCCGATAGAGGGCTTCCAGTCCAGCATACTGCTTGGTGAAGCCGCACTGACTCGCGACATTCACGATCAAGAGCACGCGGCCGCGGTAAGCCGCTAGCGTCTCTTCGCTCCCGGCCAAGGTCGTGACGCCGATTTCAGATAAGGCGAGGCGCATGCTGCGATCTTCTCACAATCGGTGTCGGCTCAGCGACGCGAAACTTCAAGCAGCCGGCCACGGATTTTGCCAATCGCCCCAGCGACCAAGGTAGTTTTGATAAGCCGGCGAGCGGTCGGCCCGCGCTTCGAGCCACTGCTTCGCTTGCTGGATCAGACTGTGCTCTTGTTCGAGGGAGATCTGTCCCAGCAGCACGCGGGTACGGAGGAACACGAAATACGTGTCGAGCACGTCGCAGCGACAATAATCATTGATCTCGGCCAGCTTGCCTGCGTCGAACAGGTCTTGGACCATGTCGCCTTGGACATCCATTTTGCCGGGCTTGCCGAGCAAGTTGGCGGCCAGACTGAGCCCGCCCGTGAAGCGGCTCGAGCCGTGGTTCGTCAACAACTCGTGCAGATCCAGGTGCGCTTCGGTATTGTACCGATTGCGCGGCTGGTCGTAGCTCTTGGTGAGCGTTTGAAACCAGCCGGGCAAGGAGAGGCCATAGCGGAACGCGGAGAGTTCCAGCAGCGGCAAATCAAAACCGCGGCCGTTGAAACTGACTAGCGTGGGGCGCTGATATTTCTCCCAGCCGCGCCAAAAGTTTTCCACAATGACCGGAGGGCGAAATTGCGGCTCATCCAGAACCACCAGATCAAGCAATTGAAAATCGGCCGCGATCTTGGCCACGGCAACGGAAATCGGAATCTGAAACGTGTACGGAATAAAGTCGCTGTCGAACTTCGCCAACAGCTCGGCCCGGTACCGGGCCACCGCGTCGGCCGGCGCGAGCGTCTCCTTCGGAAAGCGCAACCGCGCAACGAGCGGGCCGTCGGCGACGCTTTCAATGTCGAAGATCAGATAGCGAGGCGACACGCCCATTGCATTTGTTCCCCGAAAGGCCCCCGTCCGCCGCACTCGTAAGGCCGCGATCATCACGCCGCGCTCGGCGTTCATCTTGGCGACTCGCGTAGCGCCTGTCCAGGGCTAGCAGCCCTCGCGTTACGTCGCCAGCCAGCCATGATGGTCTCACACCCGATTCCGGCTCGAACCAGCGGAAGAAGGGGCCAGTAAATGCGGTCATGCGGCCGGCCTTCAGGCAATGGTGGGCCCGCACACGGCTGCGCCGTGTTTGTCCCACCCTACGTTTCGCAGCGGCAGCGATTCTTGCTCTGATGCGCGATGCGGCGTAGGGGGGGACCAATTCGCGCAGCGAATGCAGGCCCACCAGCGGATGACGTGGCCGGCAGATGCGGGCGGCGATCCGCGCTCACAAGGGCGCGCCGGCGAATCCTCGCGCAAAACTGGCCCGCCGCCCAATCGACTCGCCCGCTGTCCCAAACGCTGGTGGGCCCGCACACGGCTGCGCCGTGTTTGTCCCACCCTACGTTTCGCAGCGGCAGCGATTCTTGCTCCGATGCGCGATGCGGCGTAGGGCGTGCGCCGGTCGCGAGACGCACGGGCTTTAGCCTTCGGCCGGCAGCCAGCGTTCGGCGATGAACCGCCAGCCGCGCAGCATCACGGCCATGAGCGCGAGGCAGATGAGCAGAATCGCCGGCAGTTCCCAGCCCAGCCAGAAGACATGCCGCACTCGGTTCCACACTTCGGCCCACTCGAAAATCACGACCAGCGCCGCCAGACACAAAAACGGGCCATACGGAATTTCATTTTCGCGGCGCAAGATCCACTGAGCGACCCCGACCACCAATCCCGCCAAGGGAGCAATAAAGAAAATCAGCAGACACGCATGCCAGCCCAGGAAGGCGCCGATCATTCCCATCAAGGTCACATCGCCAAAGCCCATTGCCTCGCGGCGCAAGGCGGCGGTTCCGATCAATCGGACCGCCCAGATGAGACAGCTGCCTGCGGACATACCGACCAAGGCCGACAAGAGGCCGATCCAATGCGGTCCGCCGAGCCACCAGACGGCTGCGATCGCCGCGGCGCCGAGCAATTCGATCGCGAGCATCAAAGGGGTCAACAGTCCGCGGACCAACCGCGCGCAGCACAGCTTGAGCGCGGTGCGAAACCCGCGCCGCGACCGCCACGGCCGCTCGACCAGCGCAAAGCACCAGAGCCAAAAACAACCTAGTCCAATCCCCAAGGAAAGCAGTGCTGGCCAGCCTGCCAAACTCGCCGGCCAGGCGCTCGGCGTCATCAACGTGATCGGCTCAACCGCCGGAAGTTGATCTGGCCGATGCGGATAAAACATGATCGGCAATGCCCCTTGCGCCGTCGCGCCCAGCAGCGCCAAGCCGAGCAAAGTGCCCGGCACCGTGATCGCGTCCGGAATGATTTTTTCGTCCACGTCAATGAACGAGGCCGCCATCATGAACACGATCAAGACCAATTGCGCCGCATACTGCGCGTGCAGTAGCGTTTCGCTCGGGCCGATGACTCGCGCCCGCCCATTAGGCAGCGGCACCAACTCCTGCAAGGGTTGCACCTCCCACGCGTAGAGAAACACAAACAAGCCCGCCATGGCGACCTCCAGCAACAGCGGCCGCCACCAGAAGCCGGCGCCATGCCGCTGGGCCTCGCGCCGCAGGAACAGCCAACCCGCGATGGGCAGCCGATCGCGCCAACCGCGCGGCGGCAAATCGGCTGCCACGCTCCACGGGCTAATCGGCCGCGGACCGTAGGCCAAGGCGTAGATCGCCCAATTGGCCACACTGCCGGCCAGCGCGCCGACGGCAGCCAACAAAGCAAAGCGAACCGGCAGCGGGATGGCAAGCCAAGCATTCACGCCGGAGCGCCTGTGGAAGGAGAGGAGTTCAACCGTAGATAGATCTCGTGCGCGACCGCCGCCGGAGATTTATTGACGGTATCGATGGCGAAATCGGCCACGGCTTGATACCACGGAGCGCGGTCTTGCAGCAATTGCTCGATCTCCGCGACGCCGCCGTGCGGCGTCAGGTTCGGTCGGCGCGCCGCCGTGGCGCCGTCCGCCAGAATCCGTTCCCAGAGCGTTTGCGGGTCCGCCGTCAGCCACACGACCGGCCCGCGGCCACGGAGGGCCATGCGGTTTTGTTCGCGCAGAACCGCGCCGCCCCCCAAGGCCACGACCGTCTTGGGCTGCTGGGCGAGCTTCGCGACGACGGCCGATTCCCAATCGCGAAAGCCGCGCTCGCCATGCTGACCGAAGATCTCCGCGATCGTCGCACCCGCCTCGGTTTCCAGCACCGCATCGGCATCGACCCAATCCCATGCCAGGCGCTCAGCCAAATGCACGGCGACGGTCGATTTGCCGGTCCCTCGGTAGCCGATCAAAAAAATGGACATGAAAGCAATTTTCGCCAGCCACCGATGATCCCACGGCGAGCCGGATAGGCTAACCAGGAACAGCGAACCACGAGCTTAGGGCAATGAGTTTAGGACAACGAGTTTAGGGAAACGAGTTTAGGGCAACGAGTTTAGGACAACGACACGACGCGGCTCAATATCGCGCGGGGCCAATCGCCCGCTTGAGGACTTCGCGGAGCAACTCGGGCGAAGTTTCTTTGCCGGTGAACAATTGAAATTGCAAGGCCGCTTGGCGCACGAACATTTCGACGCCGGTGACGATCGTGCAACTTCGGCTCCGCGCGTCTTTTACCAGGAGCGTGTTCTCGGGATTATAAACGGTATCGAAAACGACCATCGACGGCTTTAACTCGCGCTTGTCAAACGGCGACTCGTCGACGTTGGGGTGCATCCCGACCGGAGTGCAGTTGACGAGGATGTCGGCGGCGACGTTATGCCGCGCGTGCCATTCGATCGCCTTGCAATCGGTCCGCTCAGCCAACTGCTGGGCCCGCGCCAAAGTTCGCCCGGTGACGACGACGTTTGCTTCGCGGCGTTTTAAGCCTGCCGCAATCGCTTTGGCCGCTCCGCCGGCGCCCAGGATCAAGGCGGTCCGGCCTTTCAGTTTGTTGGGTCCGTCGGCCTCCATGCCAACCGCTTGTTCGAGGCTGTCCATGGCGGCCCGATAGTCCGTGTTGAAGCCGAGAATCTCCGCTCCGTCGAAAATGAGCGTATTCGCGGCGCCGACCGCCTTCACCGCGCCATCGATTTTCGTCAAGTGTTTCAGCACCGATTCCTTGTGCGGAATCGTCACGCTCAGGCCGCGGATGCCGTACTCCGGAACATTGGCCAAAAACCCGTCGAGATCGGGCGCCGGGACGCGAAACGGAACATACACCGCGTTGATCCCTGCTTGCTGCAGCGCCGCGTTATGCAACTGCGGGCTGAGACTATGCCCCACCGGGTCGGCCATCACGCCATACACGGCCGACTCGGCGTTCAACTGGTTGTAGTGATAGACTTCAGTCATCTGCTGAAAGCTGAGTTGTCCTGGGGCCAGCACCCGCTCCAAGCTGAACGTGGCATAGGTGAACGGGGCGCCGAACTTGCCGCACAGCACCCGCGAAGGGGCGCCAATATCGCCCATGCACATCCCGGCCGTCGGAATCTTGCTCGCTTGGATCAACTTCAGCATGCGAAAGTTGTCGCTCGGGTGATTCGCCATCGTGGCCAGCTTGACAATGTCAGGATTCAGCCCGCACATCCGCGCATGCAAGGTTTCCAAATTTTCCGGGGTGCGGCGAAAGTCGTGCAAGCTGACAATGCGCTGCGTTTTGCCGAAGCGCGGAACGGAGCCGGCGATGTCTTCTTCCAAATCGATATATTCGACGCCGTCGACAATCGCTTGGCGGAGCAGGAGTTGGCGGTCGGCCTCGCTGCCGGTCCAGCGGCCGCCGTCCGCCTGACGCCGGCAGGTGACGATCACCGGGCCTGGCCGATCGGCGAGGAGCCGCTTCAAGCTGACCGGACCATCAATATAGTCCAGGCGCAGCTCGACCAGTTCCGCTCCTTGTTCGACCAGATGGCGATGTTCGGCGATCATGTGGCGGTGCCGGCCGCGGCCAAGCGCTACGCAAATCATGGCGAGTTCACCTCGGGCACGCGAAAAGAGTCCATGGGTCCGCCTTGCCTCAAATCCGCATGAATTGTTTATCTAACTCGGCGCGCGTAAACACGAGCGCGGTCGGCCGGCCATGCGGGCAATGGTGCGTATCTTGGGCGAGATGGCGCTGCGCGACGAGCGAGGTGATCTCCTCCGGCGTCAGCTTATCACCCGCCTTGATCGCCGCCTTGCACGATAGCATGTGCAGCAGCTCGTCGAGCACGTCGCGGCGTTCGGGTGTCTTTTCGCCTGCCATGAGTTGTTCCAGCAAACCAAGCAAGATCTCGCGTGGATTGCTATGGGTCAACATGGCCGGATAACCGGTAATCAAAATCGTCGAGCCGCCGAATCCCTCGACCCGCAAGCCAATGCGCGCCAATAGATCTTGTTTCGACAAGACGGCGGCGGCTTCGGCCGGGCTAAGATCGACGGGCTCCGGCACGAGCAGGTTTTGCGTCTCCAACTCGCCGGAGGAGGCCTTCGCGCGAAACTGCTCGTACAAAATCCGTTCGTGCAAGGCGTGCTGATCGATGACGAGCACCCCTTCTTCGCTCTCGGCAATCACATAGCGGTCGTGAATTTGCATCGCTTGAAGGGGCCGCCCATGCAGGGCGCCGGCGAAATTGGCTCCGGCCAAGCTCGCTCCCGCCAACTCGCGCGCGAACGGCGCGGCGGCCAACGCGGCTTCCGAATAGGAGGGTTCCGCCGCGAAGCTTGAACTCTCCCGCGGCGCGTTGCTCGTGGCAGGCCGCTCCCACGGAAAACCATCGGCCGGCGCCGACTCCAGCGGAGAAGGAGCGGACGGCCAGCCGTGCGGCCGCGGCACCCCGAACGCGGAGGGCGCGAGCGGCGTCAACTCGAGCGGTCCGGCCGATCGCGCCGCGGCCGGCGCGGCGTAGTCGGACCTTTCTGGAGCAAGCTGCCGCTGCGCTCCAAGCGCGCCTTTGGCCCAATCGACCAACTCTTGCCGCAGTTGTGCCGCGCGGGCTTCGTCGTGGACAATCTCGTCGCTCGTCGAGCCGCCAGGTACTTGCAAGGGATGGGTTAAATCGGTCGTTAAAAACTTGGTCCGCAAGGTCCCGAGCAACTGGCTATAGAGCCGGCCCGCATCCAAAAAACGGACCTCCATCTTGGTCGGATGGACATTCACATCGACTTGGTCGTAGGGCAATTCGAGTTTCAGAAAGCAAATCGGATAGCGGCCGGTCAGGAGCAGTCCGCGATACGCTTCGCCCAGCGCGTGTTGCAGCGATCGGTCGCGAATCGGGCGGCCGTTCAAAAACAGAAACTGCAGCCGCGCGTTGCCGCGGCTGCAATTGGGCGCCGCCGCGTAGCCTGACAACTGGATGTCGCCGTCGCGGCTGGACACCGGAATCAATTGCGCGGCGATGTCCGCGCCGCATAGCGCGCCGATCCGCTCGCTCCATTGTTCCACCGGGGGGAGATCGTGCACCGCGCGATCGTTGTGCCGCAAGGTGAAGTGAATATGCGGATGGGCCAAAGCCAGCCGCGTAAACGCTTCCGTCACGTGGCCCAGCTCGGTTGAGACTCCTTTCAAGAACTTGCGACGCACCGGCGTATTGAAAAACAGGTTATGGACTTCGATGGTGGTGCCTGGCGGCGCGCCGCAAGGGGCCACAGCGTCGGCTTGTCCGCCGACAACTTCGATCTCCGCCCCCGCCTCAAGATCGGCGGCGCGGCTGCGAAGGATCAAGCGGCTGACCTCCGCGATCGAGGCCAAGGCTTCGCCCCGAAAGCCCAGCGTGCCGACCCGAAACAGATCGTCCGCATCGACCAATTTGCTGGTGGCATGCGCGGTCAAGGCGAGCGGCAGTTGGTCGGGCGCCATGCCGCAGCCGTTGTCCACGACCCGCAAATACTCGCTGCCGCCTTGTCCGACCGCGACGTCGATCCGCGTCGCCCCCGCATCGAGCGCGTTCTCGATGAGCTCCTTGGCGACGCTGGCCGGCCGCTCGATGACCTCGCCGGCAGCGATCTTGTTCACCACGCTCGGCGGTAAAAGACGAATTTGCGGCATACGCACCAGACTCGCGAAATAGTCGAATTTCCATCCATGCGGCGGGCGCCTCTGCGCCACGGACCCCGAGGCCGCGCTACATCCCGTATTCTTTGATCTTCCGATAGAGCGTCCGCTCGCCGATTCCCAACATCGTGGCGGCTTCTTCGCGATTGCCGCCGGTCAGCTTCAGCGTTTCTTGGATGAACAGCTTTTCCAGATCCTCGAGCGGCTTCCCCACCAGACTGTGTAAACCGGCGCTCGAGGCGATCGGCTCGACGGCGGTCTCGTGCGGCATCGTGAATTCACTGGGCAAATCGTCAACGTCCAGGACTTCGTCAAAATCGACCACAATCATGCTTTCGATCGTGTTGCGGAGTTGGCGGACGTTGCCTGGCCAGTCGTAGGCCATCAGCCGCCGCCGCGCCGCGGTGGACATGCTCTTGATGGCTTTATGATGTTTCTTGGCGAACTGCTTCATGAAGTAATCGATCAGCAGCGGAATGTCCTGGCTGCGATCGGTCAGCCGCGGCAGCACGATCGTCACGACCTTGAGCCGATGGTACAGGTCGCGGCGAAATTCTCCGCGCTCGATGAAGTCCTCCAGATTGCGATTCGTCGCCGAGAGGATGCGCACATTCACCTTGATCGGGTCGTTCGAGCCGACCCGCGTGATCTCGCCGCTTTCCAGCACGCGGAGCAATTTGATTTGAGTCGCGAGGGGCATGTCGCCGACTTCATCCAAAAAGAGCGTGCCGCCGTGCGCGAACTCGAACTTGCCAATCCGGTCGGTCGAGGCGTCGGTGAAGGCCCCTTTGATGTGGCCGAACAGCTCGCTTTCGAGGATGTTTTCGCTGAGCGCGGCGCAATTCAGCGCGACAAACGGCTTGTGCTTCCGCGGACTGTTCTGATGAATCGCCTGGGCAACGAGTTCCTTGCCGGTCCCCGTGTCGCCTTGAATCAGCACGGTCGCATCGGTGGGAGCGATCCGCTTCAGCCGATCGATGACGGCGTTCATTTGCGTGCTGGAGCCGACCACCCCCTCGAAGCCGAACTTTTCGTCAAGGCGCTGATTCAATTCGGCGTTCATCCGCCGCAGCCGCAGATTCGCCGAGGCTTTGTCGGTAACCGTCCGCAACTGATTCAGATCGAGCGGCTTGAGCAGATAGTTGAACGCCCCTTGCT
>DASRSE010000151.1:0-10267 GCA_035656655.1 Pirellulales bacterium | reverse complement strand
CCAGCCGCTGTGCCACGACTTGATCCATGCTGACGCCAGAGCGAATCTCGCCGCCATTGGCGAGATGGGCGCCGGTGAGCAAGTTTCCCGTCTGGCAGCTATGAATTCCGCCAATCAGGGCTTCTTCGTTATACAGGCCGTGCAGAAAGTTGAGCTTGGTGCGGTAGCTGCGCAGCGGCTGGAGGACTTTGCCAAGCTCCATTTTCTCGCCTTCGCCGGTGGCCCACCACTCTTTGCTGTGAAAGCCGTTGCCCGAAAAGAGACAAGCCAAGCGAACCGGCGGCTGCGAAGCTTTGTGCTTCGTCTCGTCGTCTCCCCAGACGGGCACCGACTCGAGCCACGGGAGCGCCATCGACACCCCTAGTCCGCGAAGAAACGCGCGCCGCGAGTGCGGATAGAACAGTTGTGTCTGGGCCATGGCCGAAACCTGGGGTGGATGGTGTGGGTGAAATTCTACTCGCGATCGGGGGGAAACTCGTTGCCGCGAATCAGCCGAAACTGAGGGCTTTGCACAATCCGCAATATCGCTCGCGATAAATGTCCGTCGTCCGGGTTGAACTCGTTCTTCATCGCGTCAATCAGCGGTTGATCGGACAGAATGCAGGCTCGACCAAGAGCATACCCGAGCAGGCGGCGGCAAAACAGGCGTCCGACCACGTCGCGTTTTTTGGTCAATAGATAGGTCCGCAATCCGTCCAGCCCTGCGAATTCGGTTCCATCGCGAAGCCGCACTTTGGCGTCGATCGCCAAGCCGCCGGCGTCTTTGTCTCGCTTCCGGCCAATGGCGTCATAGTTCTCCAAGGCGAAGCCGAATGGGTCGATCCGCTGATGGCAAACGGCGCAGGCCGCGTCGCTGGTGTGCTTGGCCACGATCTGCCGCAAGGTCAGGCCGTCGTTCGACTTCTCGTCGTCAGGCAGCTTGGGCACATTCGGCGGCGGCCGCGGGAGCTTCTCGCCGAGCAACGTTTCGACCACCCAATTTCCGCGCAGAATGGGGCTGGTTCGCGATGCGCCTGACTCCTTCGTTTGAAAGCTGGCGAGGCCCAAAATGCCGCCGCGTCCGTAGGGGTGGATTCCCTCGACGCGTCGCCATTGATTTCCGGCAACATTCGGAATGCCATAGTGCTGGGCGAGCGTGTCATTCAAATAGGTCGCATCGGAATCGAGCAGCGTGCGAAGGGAGCCATCGTGCTGAAATAAATCTTGAAAGAAGAGGATCGACTCTTCGTAAATGGCGGCCCGCAACTGGTCGTTGAAGGCCGGAAACAGGCTCTCGTTTTTCTCCTTCAGCTCGTTAAAGCCGCGAACTTGCATCCACTGCGTCCCAAATTCGATCGCCGAGGCGCGAACTTTGGCATCTTTCAACATCCGCTCGGTCTGCGCTTGCAGCACGCTCGGCTCATGTAATTGGCCGGCGGCGGCTAGCTTGCGCAGTTCGGCATCTGGCGTTGTCGACCACAGAAAATAGCTCAGCCGCGACGCTAACTCCCAATCGCTGATCGGCTGCGGCTCCGGGCCTGGCGGAGCATGCTCGATGCGAAAGAGGAACGACGGCGAAATCAAGACCCGCGCAAGCACTCCGCGAAAGGCCTCGTCGGCCGGCAGTCCTTGCGCTTGCAACTTTTCAAACAGGCCGCGGAGCTTGTCTTTATCGAGATCACTCAAGGGGCGGCGGTAGGCCCGCTCGGCAAAATCAAGCAATTGCGCGAACTGCGCCGGGATCGCGGCGGCCACCTCTTGATCAAATTGCTCGGCGCGCTTTTTGAAGGGCTCGCGGAAGCCCTCGTAGAACTTTTGCAGTTCAACCGGTTGATCTTGCGTGACAAAGCCAATGAAGAGCGGCAGATATTCGTTTTCGGTTCGCGGCCACTGGCTGACAAAACGCTGCTCCGCCCAGATTCGGTTCAGCCGATTCGCTTGCTCCTCGTTGAGAAAATCGCGCACGAGCCACGCATCGTCGCGATGAAAGTGCTTCAAGCAGACGACCTCGTCGGTCGGAATAATATGCGGATAACAGACCAGTTGCGGAAACAACTCGCGATATTCTTGATAGCCCGCCAGCAAATGATGCAGCGTCTGGCTATCTGCTCGGGCGACGATCGGGCTATGGTCATCCCACGGCGGATCGGCGGGCGGGCGGCGGTCGGAAAGTTGCAACTGGACGATCCGTTCGAGGCTCGGGTCAGCAGCCTCTCCCTCGACGACAAAGTCATAATCCTTAAAAGCGAGCGGCAGATGGATTTCAATGATTTCGTTCGCCGGCGCGACCAGGCTCGCGTCGTCCGCCGGTTGCCCTGCGGGATGCTTGCCAAAACGATCTGAGGAGATACCAAACTTGCCGTCCGGAGCCGTCGATTTCGAGCCCGGCTCGTATTTTGCCGCGGCGTCGGGATAGTCTTTTAACAACACGGTCGGTGTGTCTTTTTTCTCCAATCGCGGCCGCCGCCAGACCACCAGATCCGCGGCGCGCTCGTGCGGAAACGTGGCCGCGACGAGATAGAGCACCACGTCCGTCTGGCCGGGGGCGGGCTGGATTTTCTTGCGTAGTTGATGCTGCGCGCCGATGGCCGAGACATTCGGTTGCAGCCGTTCGAGCAAGTTGTCGCGATACGACCCGATCGGCACCATCCGCCAGAAAGCGTGCTGCCAAATACCGACTTCGGCCAAGAGGCCGCCGACGTCTTTATCCGTTGCGGCGCGCCAGCGGCCCTGGAGACGTTCGAGCGGAAAGTTAGGCTCCTTTTGGTTGAGCGCTTCCCAGAGTTTTTGCAAATACTTTGGCGACAGTTTTTCTTGCGCGGCGACGGTCGCCACGGTTTCTTGGCCGCTTTGCAAGGCGGCGCGATGGCGGATCGTGGCGAGCAGATAGCGGTCGAGAAAGGGCTTTCCCGCGTCGTCCGCGAAATCGCGATAAAAGGTCCGAATCTGCGCCAAGATTTCGTTCGTCCAGTCATTTCGCGTCTTGCCCGTGGAGAAGCGAAAACCATCAGGCAAGAGGACCGCGTGGGCGGCGACATCTTGCGCCGCCGCGAGATACTTTTGCAACAGCGGCGGAGCGATGTCGGAGAGCGCACCGGCGGCGTTCGTAAATCCTTCGCCGGCTGCCCCGTCGAGCGGAAACTGATTCGCCGGCTGCAAATCGATCCCGGTCAGATCGCGGATCGTATTGTTGTATTCGGTATTGTTCAGACGGCGGATCAAGGTTGGTCCCGGATCGCCTGCCCGCGCGCGGGCTTCCACATCAATGAAATCGCGCGTCCAAGCGAGCAGTTCGCGGCGCTCTTCCGCGGTTGGTTGCGGCTTGTCCTTCGGCGGCATTTCGGCCGCGTCCACCATCTCGACCAAGGAGGTCCACGGCTTTAAGTCCTTCCGCGCATCGTCGATCGACGCGAACCGCTGCAGATCCAGTTCCCCTTTTTTCTTTTCCGTCGAGTGGCACTCGAGGCATAGCCGCTGCATCAGCGGACGGACTTTTTCCGCATATCGATGCCCCACGTCGGCGGCAGTTGGCGGCGCGGCGGGGTCGTCATCAGCCCGGCCGTTGTGCGCGAGCGCGATAAGCAACGAACCCCCGAGCAAAACGGCCAGCCAACAGCTCGGAGCAAAACAGCGCGTCATAGGGGCGGCAGCCTGGGAAACAGCAAAAAGGGGGGGCATCGGCGGTAGGCGGGGCGATTTGTCTATTGTCGCGAGCCGCCGCGAGAGTGTCAAATTGCAGCCGCCGGCTGGCAAACCGACTTTTGCAAATCGGCGAGGAGTCTGTTTTTCACACGGCGAGCGGGCGTGTTGCGGCTACCGGCGCCGAGCGGCGTGTTATTCAATGACTCTTGGCCGTTGCTTGGCTTGCCAGCGCGAGCGGGAAGATTAATATCCGCCGGCGCCGATTGTCGCGGTCGTAGGGGTTCGCTCGCCGGCGGCTTCGCGGCGGCGATATTCATCGAGCATCGCCGCGGTTGCCGTCGCGCCGCAACGGCTTGCGCCGAGTTGGCGCACGCGGATCAGCCCGTCCAAGTCGCGGACGCCGCCCGCCGCTTTGACTTGCACCTTCGGCGAGCAACTTGCCCGCATTAGCCGCAGATCGTGTTCGGTTGCGCCTTGGTAGTTGTAGCCGCCATCGGGTCCTTTGACGAAGCCGTATCCGGTTGAGGTTTTGACCCAATCGGCGCCGGCCCGCTCGCAGATTTGGCAAAGTTGGATTTTGAATTCGTCGCTCGAGAGCCCCGCGCCCCCCGTGGTCAAATAATCGTTCTCGAATATGACTTTGACTTTGGCGTGGTGGCGATGGGCCTCTTCACAAACGGCGCGGATGTCGCGTTCGACGTACTCCCAATCGCCGCTGAAGGCCTTGCCCAAGTTGACGACCATGTCGATTTCGGTCGCGCCGTCGCGGCATGCGATGGCGGTCTCGAAGCGTTTGACTTCGGTGGCGCTGTTGCCGTGTGGAAAGCCGATGACGCAGCCGACTTGCACACCGCTGCCGCGGAGCGATTCCGCAGCCCGGGCGACCGCATACGGTTTAATGCAGACGGAGGCCACCTGGTATTTTGCTGCCAGTGCGCAGCCAGCCGCCAGTTCTGCATCGGACAGAGTCGGATGCAAGAGCGAATGGTCGATCATCCCGGCGAGTTCCGCATAAGTGTATTCCATGACCAGCCTCCTGAAATCGAAAGAGCAAACGGTTCAATGCGCTAAGCCGCGGACTATTTCGCCATTCTTTCGGGGATAAAGTTGCGCAAATAGCGGTACGATTGCACGAGGGCCGCCTTGCGCGCGGCTACCGAATGTTCGTAATAGCGGTCTTCGACTTCGACGCAGACCGCTCCGCGATAATCAATATCGCCCAGCATTCCGAAAAATGCGCTCCAGTTCACATCGCCCAAGCCGGGCAGTTTCGGCGTGTGATAGGCGGCCGGATTCGCGAGGATGCCGACGCGGTTGAGATGCTCGCGATCGACGCGGACGTCCTTGGCATGCAGATGAAACAACCGCGGCGCAAATTCGCGGAGCGGATAAACATAGTCGATTTGCTGCCAGACCAAATGCGACGGATCGAAGTTCAAACCAAAATAGGGCGATGGAATCTCCGCGAACATCCTGCGCCAAATGTCCGGCGAAGTCGCCAGATTCTTGCCCCCGGGCCACTCGTCGCGCGAAAAGAGCATCGGACAGTTCTCGATTCCGATCCGCACTTGCAATTCTTCAGCCCGCCGAATCAGCGGCTTCCAGACTTCGACGAAGCGCGGCCAATTGTCCTCGACCGAACGGCGCCAGTCGCGGCCGATGAACGTATTCACCTGACCGATGCCCAGCACCGCGGCCGCTTGCAGAACCTTTTCCAGATGCGCCCGCGCGACGCGGGCCTCTTCTTCGTCGGGCGCGAGCAAATTCGGATAATAGCCCAAGCCGCTAATCGCCACGCCGGTTTGCCGGCACAGCGCGCGAATTGCCTCCGCTTGCGGGGCTTCAAATTGGGTGGCGTCCAGATGGGTTACGCCGGCATATCGCCGATCGGCCTTGCCTGGCGGCCAGCACATCACCTCGACGCATTCATAGCCGACTTCGGCGGCAAAGGTGAGCACTTCCGCCAGCGATTGCTCGGGCAAGATCGCGCTGACAAAGCCTAGTTGCATGATTCTAACTCCTGCAGTTCGACCCACCGCTGTTCGCGGTGGCTTTGCGCGACCGCATCGCACAAGACGACTTCGCGGTGCCCGTCGGCAAATGTGGGAAAGGGGGGCGGAGCCGAAAAGTCGCCCGCCAAGATGTAGCCATAAAACGTGCGAAACAATTGCTTGAACGTGTCGGGAAAGCCTTCGTTGTGGCCGCCCGGATAGCTCGCAATTCCCCGCGCCGGCGGGCTGAGCAAAGCCGGATCGCGGAGGAGCGTTTCGTTGGCAGAGTCGCGGCGGCCGATCCACAGCTCATTGGGCCGCTCGCTGTCCCAGGCGAGAGCTTGATCTTGGCCGGCGATCTCGAAGCGCAGACAATTTTTTCTTCCGGCCGTCACCTGCGATACCCAGACGCCGCCGCGCGCGCCTCCGGCAAACCGCAGCAACACGCAACCATAGTCGTCCGTGCGGATTGGGACGGGGTGCGTTTCCGCGCGCGGCGATTCGGCCGCCGTCTTGTTGCTGAAGGTTTCCACGCTGCCGGTGGCGACCTGGCGAATCGGGTGGACCGTCAGCAGATCCGCGCAGACGGCGGAGATCTTGTCGCCGACGATATATTGCACGAGGTCGAGCCAGTGGGTCCCGATGTCGGCGACCGCGCGCAGTTCTCCCCCTTCTTCGGCCTGAACGCGCCAGTTGAAATCGGTCTCTTTCAGCAGCCAGTCTTGCACGTAGCTGCCGGCGATATGAAACACGCGGCCCAGTTCGCCCGCGCGAATTCGGGCAGCCGCCTCGTGGCAGAGGGGATAAAAACGAATGTTGTAGGCGACTCCGGCGACTCGGCCGCTGCGCTCGGCCAACCGCACTAGCTCCGCCGTTTCGCGCGCGTTCATCGCCAGCGGCTTCTCGCAGAGAACGTGCTTTCCGGCAGCCAGAACCCGAGAAACTTGCTCGAAATGGCAGCGGTTCGGCGTCGTGATATGGACCGACTCCACTTGGCGATCCTGCAATACTTCGTCCAGATCGGCATACGCTCGTTCTAGCCCGAGATGTTCGGCCGCCGCGGTCGATTTGGCATGACTCGAGCCGAGAATGCCAACGACGTGCATTCCGGTGCGGCGCAGTCCTTCGACATGGACCGGCCCGATGAATCCGGCGCCGACCACGGCCACCGCGCAGCGTTTCACGAGAGAAGACCTCGACAGGAGCTAGAACAAGATCGTGAAGTGTGGACCGGCATTCTAGCGTGCGCAGACTTCTGCCGCCAGTTTGAGGGGCGGCTCGCCCACCCCTGCGCGCCGGACCGAGTTTGGTGAGCATCGCCGGACATCGGCGGATTGCCGGCCGGCGGAGGATTCCGTTCTCCAAGGGCGGCAACGAATCGCCGGCGCGGGCCGCGATCGCCGGCGGCGCGGCATTCGTCTCCGCGCGGGTGGATAGATCGGGTATGGTATTGGCGACACGATCGGACCTCGCCCTGCTGGTACTGCCGCGTCTGCATCCGGGCGGCGGCGGTGCCGCGAACTCTCGACGACCCAAGACTGCTCGCATCTGGAAGCCGCGTCTATGCCCGCCCAACCACCGGTGGTTCACAATTCGCGACGGCTGGCGTACTGGTCGGTCGGCCTATTGCTGTTGTTGAACCTGCTGAATTATATCGATCGGCAGGTTGTTTCGGCCGTGTTGTGGCAGATTAAAGGTGACTTTCAAGCGAGCGACACGGCAGTCGGCGCGCTGACGACGGTTTTCTTGTTGAGTTATATGTGTGCCGCGCCATTGTTTGGGTGGCTCGCGGAATGGCTCCGGCGGTGGACGATCGTGGGGATCGGCGTCCTCATTTGGAGCTTGGCCAGCGGCGCCAGCGGTCTGGCGACGTCGATTGGAATGCTGCTTTTTACTCGGGTTTGGCTCGGGATCGGCGAGGCCGCCTACGGCCCGAGCGCGCCGACGATTATTGCCGATTTGTTCCCGATCGAGCGGCGCGGCCGCGTCTTGGCGTTTTTTTACGCGGCGATTCCCGTCGGCAGTGCGCTGGGCTTTTTGCTGGGGGGCTTGATCTTAAAATCGGGCCTCAGTTGGCATTGGGCCTTTCTCGTCGTCGCGCCCCCTGGGCTGGTGCTGGGCTTAATCGCGTTTTTCATGCGCGAACCGTCCCGTGGAGCCGCCGCCGGCGCAAGAGAACGGGCGACGTGGCGCGAGTTTAAGCAACTGGTTAGAATCCCCTCGTTCGTGATCAACACGTTCGGCATGGCCGCCATGACCTTCGCCTTGGGAGGTCTAGCGGCGTTCGTGGTCAAGTACATCGTCTGGCGGCAAGGCATCGACCCCACGAATAAGGCGCTCCTCGACGAGGCGTCGGGAAATGCGGCCAGCATTTTTGGACCGATTCTGGTCGTGTCGGGTTTAACGGCGACGCTAGCCGGGGGATGGCTTGGAGACAAGCTCCAGCCGCGCTGGAGCGGGGCCTATTTCACGATTTCAGGCATCGCGTCGCTGCTGGCCTTTCCGCTGGTGCTGGCGGTCACGATGGCGCCCGTTTCGTGGATTTGGTATCTGCTGTTCGCAGCTTGTTTTTGCTTATTCTTTAATACGGGACCCACGAATACGATTCTAGCGAATGTGACGAATCCGGCGATTCGGACCGCCGCATTCGCGATCAATATCTTCGTTATCCACGCGCTGGGCGATGCCATCAGCCCGACTTTGATCGGAGTGATTAATGACGCCAACCAGGTTCAGTCGCACGGCGTAATCGTCGAGAACATGAATCCCGGCTTCATTACGGTTTCCGTCGCGATTTTGGTGGGGGCGGTCGCCTGGTTGTATGGAGCGCGATATCTCGCTCGCGACACGCAGCGCGCGGGCGAACCATTACGAGAAATCGTGGAAAATTAACCAAGCGAGTCCCCCCCATGCTCGCAGAATCGCTAGATTGCTTGCATCTGAGCAACTCGATTCGCGAGCTAAGGTTTTGCCAGTCGCGAGGTCGATTAATAGGGCAATCCAGGGCTCAACCGAGGTTGAATGGATTGCCGCGTTGTCCGCGGAACGAGGCCGACGAGCACCGGCGGCCAGATTGCGTCTGGGCCGGCGGCGGCGGAGCGCTGTTCCGGTCCGTTCCAGCGGCTTCCATCTTTGTGCTGCGAGCCGCCTTCCTGCCAGCGGCGGCCGGCGCTACGAACGTGGTCTGTCTTCATGGCCCAATTTAACGCCACGCACGAAGCCTTCTGCGAAAGCGAGCGTATTGCGCGAGCGCGGGCGAAGCTCCGAGCGCAAGAACAACGGACTTCATCGGTTCACCAGAACCAGCGCGATTTCAAGCGCATGCCGTACGACGGACAGCCGGTCGTCGCGCTGGAGTGCGTCAAGGCGGATGGCGCGACCGAATTGATCACGTTTTTGGCGTGGGGGGTCGATATCAGCCGCTCCGGCATGTCGTTCGTCGTGCCCGGCGAACTCACTCCGTCGCTGGCGGGCGAGGATTCCGTCATTTTGCGACTGCCGAACTTGCTTCAGCCGAATCTGGAATTGACCTTGGGAATGCTCCAGAACACGGGTTTTAGGATGTGGTTGGCCACCCAGGTGGTGCACTTCCGCCCGACGCACGAGCAGCTTTATCAGTGCACGGTCAAAATCGTGGGCCGCCGCGCCGGGCTGTTGGTGTAGCGGGCGCGGGGCCGTGCCAAACGAGCGCCGAGCAGCCGGGCGAGCTTCGATAAAACATCGCAGCCGGGCGAGCTTCGACAAAACCTCGCAGCCGCCGCACAAGACCGCTGCCATCGTTCGCCAGGAGCTGTTCGGGGCGAAGCGATCGAGTCGCCTTACTTCTCTCCTTTCGATTCTCCCTCGGCCGAATCTGCCGCGTTGATGCGCGTTGCCAACACGCGATCGATGCGCGAGCCATCCATGTCGACCACTTCGAGTCGGAGCCCTTGCCATTCAATTTCGCGGCCGACCCGCGGGATGTCTCCGACCTCGGTGAGAATGAGTCCGGCCACCGTGCGAAAGCGCCGCGGTCCGTCGTTTTCCGCGTCTTCAATCGCGAGCCGCTCGCACAGTTCTTCGATCGAAATCTGGCCGTCGATCAGCCAAGAGCCGTCGGGCCGCTCGACAAAGGTTTGTTCGTCTTCGGGGCGATTTTCATCGCGAATTTCGCCGACCAATTCCTCGACGACGTCTTCCAGAGTGACCAGCCCTTCGGTGCCGCCGAACTCGTCGAGGACGACGGCCATTTGGGTATGGTGCTTTTGAAACATTTCGAGCAGGCGATCGACCGGCAATGTTTCTGGGACGAACAAGGCCGGATGGAGGATTTTGCGGAGGTCGATTGGCACGCCGAGGTAGTGCCGCCGCAGAACGTCCTTGCTGTAGACGAAACCGATAATGTGGTCGAGGTCGCCGTCGTAGACCGGCACGCGCGAGAATCCGGCCATCGCGACCGCCCCGAGCACCTCGCGCGGCGGCGTGGCGGCATCGAGCGCGTCGACATCGATCCGCGGCCGCATCAGATCGCGGACCGTCCGCTCGCCGAGGCGCAAGGCCTCCATGGCCAGTTGTTGTTCGGCGACATCGATCGCGCCATGCGCCTTGCCGGTCTGAATCAAGTGCTCGATGTCCTCGATGCTCACTCGAGATTCAGCTTGGTTCGTGCGGCTGCC
>DASRSE010000150.1:0-9644 GCA_035656655.1 Pirellulales bacterium | reverse complement strand
AGGCTCCGCAAAAACGGCCTGCCGCGCCGGCGCCGAGGTAAACGATCTTCATAGCGAACCGCCGCGCAAGAAAATGAGGAGGCGAACCATGGGGCTGCTCGTGCCGATGTGAGGCCGAATCGCTCGAGCGCTCGGCCTCGGCCGCTAGCGCTCGGGCGTGACGATCTCGATGAGTTCCACCGCGGGATGGCCGTTGCAATCAATCAAGGCGGTGCGGCCATACACGGTTTGCGCCGGCGAGATTCCAAACAGCTCTTGCAAATCGCTGCCGGGCTCGATTTTCCACAGCGAGTCGAGATGGATTTCGCGCAAGACCTGGTTCTGGATCAGCACCCGACCGAGGGGCGTTTTTTCGCTTTCAATTTCGCGGCGCGTTTTCTCGTTCAACACCGACAAATCGATGCGCATGATCCCGAATTGGACGACGCCGCCGTCGGATTGCCGCCGCAGCAATATTTTACGCGCATAGTGCCGCGGCGTCACGTTGGTCTCCAAAACCTCGACATCCACCGGCGAATGATGAAATGCCTCGACCGTCACCGTCATGTGCTTTTCGTGCGCGAGCAAGCTCCGCGCGGTTGCCGGCAACTGCTCCGACGTCATTTCGGTGAACTGCCCCAACCGCTCGCCGTCCGCGTAAAACAAGTGAATCAGCGTTTGCAGATCAGGCCGAACAGGTCGCGTGTCTAGCATAACTCACCACGGCGAGGTTTCTGAGCAAGCACACCAACTTCAAAAAAAAGTTGCCCCGCGAGTCCCTGGGCCGGACACCGCAGCGCGCGGAGTTTTTACTGGTAGCAGGCAGGTTTTAACAGGAGGGACGCCGCCCTCAGGCAGCGGTCGGCGGGAACGGACACAGCCACGCACCCCGCGCGGAAAACAGCAGTCTCGCAAATCCTCTTGATCAAGCCAACCCCAGCCAACCTCGGCCACCCTTTCCGCGCGGACGAGGGGGCTTGAAAGCGAAGCTTATTTTCGGATCCGCCAAAACCGCGGAGCCCCGCTCTCCGTTTCCCTCGGCTGTGGCAATCATTTCACCTTTCCACGCTCCGGCAAGACCTTTTTCCCAGCGCTCCGCGATTTTGAATCTAAAATTCTTTAATCATCAACCTGAAATTATCAATCCGCAATCATCAATCCGCAATGATCAAACCGCCCCCAGCGGTTGAATCGCCACCACCTCACGCTCGGCCGCCGCGGGCTCTTTCCGTTCGAGCACCGTGTCGACCAAATAATAAAACAGGCGCCGCAAGGCGTCGGGTTCAAGCGCGTCGGCAACGCTTTCCGCTCGTTCTTGATATTTATCCACCAGACGGAGCGCCTTGTCGAACACGCCCGCCGCCTCGTAGAGCCGGCGGATTTCGGCGATGTTCGCCGGCGTCAATGGCCGAACTGCCGCCAAGCTTTGCAACAAGCGACGATTCTCGGGGGTCGAATGCTCCAGCGCCAAGGCCCAGAGCACCGTTGGCCGTCCGCCAAGGAGGTCTCCGCCCGACTTCAGTTTGTTGTGATCGTCCTGTTCCCAATCGTTCAGGTCGTTGAGAATTTGAAAGGCGACCCCCAGGTGCCGAGCGAACTGGCTGATCGGCTCGGCATAGCGCTCGACTGAACCGGCCATCCGGGCCCCGGAATAGAGCGCGGCTTCAAAAGCCGGCGCGGTCTTGAGGGCATAGATCTTGAGCGCGTCCAAGGGGGATAAGGACTTGTCGCGCGCGTCGCGCCAGAGCAACTCGGCGCCTTGGCCTTCGCTCAATTTCAGGTGCGCGTCGGCCAGCTTGTCGAGAATGTCGGCGACGACCTCCGCGCCCAGCGATTTGATCTCGCGACTGACGAGCCGATAGCCAAACCCAATCAAATAGTCGCCCACGTTGATGGCGGTTGGCACGCCGTATTGTTGATGGAGGGTGGCAGCGCCATACCGAAAGGCGTCATTGTCTTCGATGTCGTCATGCACGAGCGAGGCCTTATGAAACGTCTCGATCGACATGGCCACGCGTTTGACCGCGTCGGGCAAGCCGGCCAGATAGGCCGCCCCGTCGCCGGCCGTCCCTTGCGCGCCGCTCAAGGCATCGTAGACAGCGAGCGTGATGAAGGGGCGCGAGTGCTTGCCCCCTTTGCCGAGAAAATCGTACGCCAGCGCCTCAGTGCCGGCGAGCGGATCGAGCCCCGCGATTCCGTGGCCATTGGCCTCGGCCAAACTGGGCCCGCCACGGAGGCGCGGCACCAGCCGCTCGAGGTTTTCGCGCTCGAACAATTGCGCAGCCGCCCGCATCAGGTGCAAATAGCTGCTCGTCTCGGCCGCCGGCGCGGCGCCTTGCAATTGAATCAGTTGCTGCACCCAATCGTCATCGACCGACGTGTTGCGACAGTCGCTCGACAGCAGCGGCACGGCCATGCACGGGATGCCTGCCAATAAAATCTTGTCGATCGCCTTTTCCAAGACGTTCAAGCAAGCGACGCCGACGATCGCGTCGACATAACCGCTGACAATGATCTTGAGCACGATCGGCGAACCTTCGGCCACCAGGACTTTGTACCCTAGGTCTTCGGCGATCGAACGAAAATCGGCAATGCTGCACGCTCCGCACTGGCGGCAGTCCAAACCGAACTCGTCATAGTCGGCCGGGCAGCCTTCGGCATGCTTCAAACAGTGGGGCAGCAAGAAGAGCCGCCGCGACGGGGGGATGGCCGCGACCTGCTCGCGCCAAAACTCCGAAGCCAGCACTACCATCGTCCATCCCAAGAAGCCCTCGGGCTGTTGCAGTTCGGCGAGGATCGAGCGCGCGACCGCCTCCATCTCTTCTTTGCCCAGCGGGCGCGACTTATCCAGCCGCGCCGCCACTTCAGCGCATTTGGCGCGCATCGCTTCGCGCTGCGGTTTGCTCTGCGGCACTTGCTTCAGGTGGCTCGTATTGCGGCGCTTTTTCTTGTCGCCTGGCGGAAGGTCTCCAGGCGCGGCACGATCCGTTTCGATGCTGACGGTTGCCAAGGTGTTTCCTCGTCGGGACTAGGTCGCCAGGGGCAGGAGGAGCCAACGCGCTCCAAGGCGCTCGCGAGCCAGGGTTAGGTCAGGTGGGCCGGGGTCAACGTGGTTGGAGTCAGATAGCGCAGCCGCTGGACGGCCTGACCCAACGCCGCGACGGTGAAGGTTAGCGGATACAACCTCTCATAATACCACAACTTCGCGAAGTAGAAACCGACCGGCGCGCATTCCCGATGGCGGCCGGCCTCCACCGCTTCCACTAACCACGCAAGTCCTTTTTCAATCGACGCTTGCGCCGCGGCGGAAACCGCCGGCGCGAGCAAGGATTCCAGCGCCCAGGCCGTTTCTTCGACGCTCGAGGCAACTCCGCCCGGCTGGAGGGGCTTGCCGCCGCCTCGGCCGGCCGCTTCTCCTCGCGGGACCGGCCCCCCGCCCCAACCGCCGTCGGCGTTTTGATTTTGGATCAGCCAGCCGGCGCCGCGCTCGGCCTCGGATGCACGACCTTGGCCCAGATCGCGATAGGCTAACAGGACGCGCGAGGTGCCATAAATGGGATTTTGTTCGCCCGGCTCGTACTGGTTCCCAAACCAGAGCGGAACCCAACTCCCGTCGGCCCGCTGCTGTTTTCGCAAATAGTGAAACCCACGATCGATGGCCGCCGGGGTTTGCGCCTCGCACGAATGCAGGTCTTTCGGCTCGGCGGCGCCGGACGCGAGTCCACTCCGCCATGCCTGCAAGGCGCGCATCGCATGCGCCGTCAGATCGGGCGAGCTGCGGTCAAACGGCATGGTGCCCCAGCCGCGGCAAAAAGTCGGCCAGCCCCCATCTGAGTTTTGCAGTTGCAAGAGCCATCGCGCGCCAGCACGCAACGACTGCTCCGAGACGATCTCGGCCGACGGCGCGCGGGCCGTCGCGCCGGCGGCGCGGCGCCAAGCGGTCAGCGCCAAGAGCGCTCCGGACGTATCGTCAACGTCGGGCACAGCGCCGCTCAGATCGCTCCAGCCCCAGCCGCCTGGCTCCGCCCCGGTAAAGGGATGCTCGACTTGATATTGGCACGCGGCGACCCAGCGCAAGCAGTTTTGCAGCCAAGCCGGTTCGCACGTGCCCAGGGGGGGAAGGTTCGCGCCGCCGGCGACCGGCGGCGGAGGATTGGCCGCGCCAAGGGGCGCCGCGCTGGGCGGGCCGCTCGGGGAGAGCGTCGCGGGAACACGATCCAGGCCCGCGGTTCTTTCCGCCCCCAGCGCATTGAGAGCCAGGGTCGTGTTCCAGGTCGCCAAATTCGTATCGATCGGCCAACTGCCGTCCGGACGAATCGAGCGAATCAAAAACTCGACGCCGCGACGCGTGACCGGATGCTCCACCAAATCCATGCTGGCCATACTCATGACCACGAAACTGGTAAGCGGGGTCGCTTCGAGATAGCCGCCGCTGTCGGGCTGCGTTTTCGCGAGCACGGCCAAGCTCTTCGCGATCGAGCGCCGGCGAATCCACCGCAACACGGGGTTGGCCGGCGGCCGATGATAAAACCGCGCTTGGCCAATCGCCACCAAGGCGGGAATCGCGTAGCTGACCACCGGCAGCTTGAGGAACTTATAGAATTTCTGCGGCACGCAAGCGAGTTCAAACGGCAGCGCCGACACCTCGCGCCAAGAGACGATCCCTGCCAACGCGCAATTCGCCAAGATCGGCACGGCAAACGTCTTGTCCTTGCCATAGCGGCGCCGCAGTCCGTCGATTTCGCCGTGCGACTGCGTGTACTCGCCGGCGCGGCTCAGCAGGTCGGCATATTTGGCGGGGACGGCGGTGAGATGAAAGGCCGCGCGCACGAGCATGGTCGTCGCGATGTTCGACAAGCTTTTATCCGTGTCGCCCCAGCCGCCATCGGCATTGACCGCGGTACAGAGCCAGCGCATGCCGGCCAGAATCAATTCGTTGAGTTGCTTGCGGCCGTCGGGGCTGGCCCAAGGCGTGTCTCCGCGACGCTGGGCGTGCCGAGCGACCAGCGACAAGGCGCTGATGGCGGTCGCGGTCGAGAGGGCGGAACTGGACAGCTCGCCGACCCAGTGGCCGTGCGGCGCGGCGGCGTCGAGCAACTCGGTTCGCGCGCGCTGATACGCTGCCGTTAAGCGGTCGCAATCGACCATGGTCATGCTGCCAGACCCCAAAAAATGCCAAGGCGAACGAAAGCCCCGGCCGCACGGGTCTAGTGTAGCAGGCGATCGCTGGCTTCAACAGGCTGCGTGCTGGGCCGCCGCGCCGATCCGGCGAGGCCGCGTCGGCTCCGGCGGCCGGCCACGATGCGCAGGCAGCATGCCCTGGCGGGGGCTATTTCTTTTCCGCCGGCGCGCGCCCCTGGAGCACGGCCGCTTGGTTGGCGAGCGATTGATACCGAGCGAGCAGGTCGGGGCCGACTGATCTGGGCGGCGTCAGCAAGACCGAGTTGAGCAGCTTTTCGGCGCTCAAGGCTTTCGCCGCGGCGGCCGATTTATCGGTGGCTTTCGTCTTTTCGGCTTCGAGCATGAGACAATTCGCCGTGTTGTAGAGGACTTCGTAATACTCGTCCGGTCGCGGTTTGGACCTCCGCAGCATATCGCCCAAATCGTTCCAACCTTTGACCGCTTCCTCAAAATCCTGGGGGTTCTTATTCTTTTCGGCGCGGGCTTGGAGAATGCGGCATTTCTCCAAGCGAGGTTCAAGCGCCCCCTTATTATCTTGGATCAGCGTGTCGACCTCAGTCAGCGCGCCGGCGAAGTCTCCCTTCTTGCGTTTTAGTCCGATCACCTGCGAGCGAATCCGCGCTTTGGCCTTGATCAGCGCGCGGCCGATCTCGGAGTCGGGTTCTTTTTCGATGATGTCGAGCAGCTTGGTGTATTGGGCCGTCGCGCTATCGACATCGTCCAGCGAGGCGAACACGTCGGCGATAAACACCAGGCTGGCCGCGGAAAGCTGCGTCCGATCCTTCAGCTTTCCCATGATGTCGGACAACATTTTCTTGGTGTCGGCGAGCTTTTTCTGATTCGCGCCGTTGTCGTTGGTGATCACCGCGGCCTGGGCTTTTTTCAATTCCAAGTCGAGCATTTTTGCGACTTCCATCAAGCCGAGATTCACCTCTTTCGTGTCCGGACCGATCTCGAGCAGTTTCAGACCGACCTCGGTGGCTTTCGTCAAATCGTTCTGGCCCGCATAAGCCATGATCGTCGAAAGAAACACGCGGCGCATCGTCGCGTCGAATTGCTCCGGCTTGTTGGCGACATACAGATCCACCAGCGGCTGCAAATGGGCGATCGCGTCGGCCGACTGGCCTTGTTCGAGCAAGATTTCGCCGAGCAACAATTCGGCGTCGAGATATTGTTTGGCTGGCGGCTTGGCGGGATCGGCCAGCTTCTTTTGGGCGTCGATGCTCTTGTTCAGATAATCGACCGCCGCCGTCCGGTCGGCGGCCATTTGCTCCGTGTTGCGCTGGGCGGCGGGTTTTTTCTTTTCGTCCAGATAGCGAATCCAGTAAGTGCGTCCGGCGAAGTACATTCCCAGCGGATACTTCTCGCTCTTGATGTTGACCGACTTGAAAGCCTTGAGGGCTTCGTCGATTTTTCCCTTGCCGATCACGAGCGAGGCCTGACCGAGCAACATCCGGGCATCATCGGCCTCGGGCTTGCCCGGCCAAGTGGCAATGGTGTACTCGGCGTCCTGGTTCATTCGCTCGAGGGCTTGGTCCTTGTCCGCTTCGGTCGCGGCGTGGAGATAGAGCGAAAAGGCCGCCTGCACGCTCATCGACGAGGCAAACGCGGCCACGTCTCCGGCGTCGGCGTCGTGCGCGATTTTTTCGCTGGCCACGAGACATTCCGCGAATTTTTCCTTGGTATAAAGGTCGCGCGCGATGTTGAAGCGCGCCTTGTTCAAGGCCGCTTTGATCGCAGCCAAGCGGGCCGGATCGGCGTTCTTCGGCGCCAGCTCGAGCGCCTTTTGATAATACTTGATGCCATCTTCCCATTGGCCGGAGGCGAGCGAAGTATCGGCGACCGCGACCGCTTCGTCCATCGACTTGGGCTCTTCGTTGGTGTTCCCCTTGCCTTGCGACCGCTTGAGCAGAATGGCTTCTTTTTGAAAGTCGCTCGGCGTGCGCACGATCTCATTCAAGGTCGCTTGGGCCTCGTTGATCAGCCTCAGCTTGCCCGGCCCGGTGGCCGTCTCGGCGGCGGCGAGACTGGCCCGCACGAACTCGAGCGCGATCCCTTGAAAGTAGTTTAATTGGACGTTTTTCTTGTTCTTCTTGAAGCCTTCGAGCCATTCCTTCGCTTCGTTGTAAAAATCCTCGTCACGTTTCTTTTTCTTCAACAATTGCAAGTGCTCGTACTCGACCTCGGCAAACACCGAATCGACAAGCGTGGCAGGGGTCGCGGTTTTCGGGTCCGGGCCATAGGCCAGCACCTCTTCCGTGATGTCCAGCGCCTTGTCGATGTTGCCGAGTTCGTCTTCAGCCATCCCTTGCCACATGTGCGAGGCGAGCCCGAACACGTCGCTGCGGTGGAATTGGAAAATCTCGTCGAACTCCTGCGAGGCCGTGTGCAGCATCTTGATCCGTTCGGCGTCTTTTGGATCGGCGATCGTCCGGGCAATATAGACATTCAAGAGCGCGACTTGAAATCGAGCTTCTAAATACTCGTAGTGCGCGCGTTCATATTCGTCCTTTTCCTTTTTCGTTCCTTTGGCCGGATCGGGGAGCGCGCGCAGCTTGTCCTCAAACCGTTTCAAAGCTTGCAGAAACCGCGGCTTGGCGTCCTCGAACGCGGCGCGCGCCTGTTTCAAGTCTTCGGCCGCTTGCTCTTTGTTCGTCTCGAGCTTGGCCGCCCGAATCAACAGCAGCCCGGTCTGTTCGGCCTCCTTCGCCGAGTTGAGCACCGCCTTGGCCGCCTCGGGATGATCCGGATTCTCTTTCAAGAATTTGTCGAGATATTTTTTCGCCTCGGCGCGCGAGGTGGTCGCCTCGCGGTCGTCGAACGCGTTTTTCGCCCGCGCGTCGTAGCTCTGCGACATCTCCAAATCCCACACCTCCTTGAGGTCCTGGGGGACTTCTTTCCGCTGTTCGAGCGTCTGCATGTACTCGACCGCGGTATCGCCATAACCGGCTTCTTGCAGGGCGTGGATGAAATCGAGCGGGCGATCCGCTCCCCGCGCCCGCGAACCGGCGCCCCAGAGCAAAATCGCCAGCGCCAATGTGTAACACCAAGCCATGAGAGTTCTTATTTGAGGATCGAAGAAGAGCGAGAAAGGGGTATCTCTAATGTGGAACAAATGCGCGATCGATGCAACCCCTGCGCCGGCGGGAGCGGGCCTATTTCCGCGGTAAAATTTCATTTTTGCCGTCCAGTTGATAGAGCGGCAGATAGCGGTAATAGACCTCGAGCGTCAAGGCGCTCAAGCTGGTGATCATCACGCGGCCCCCTGGCCCGCCCCAGGCGTCTTTGCCCGGCTTGTCCGGGTTCCAACTGCCGGCGGCGCAGCCCTCTTTTTCTTGGGTGTCGATCAGCAACTTCCGCATCGTCCGGTTCCACGTGTCCCATTCCGTGCCCGGCAAGTTGTGCATCACCTGCGTCGCGTAGTACCAGTAGTAGATGTTCCGCTGGCCATTGCTCGGCAGATTCTTCATCAGATACTCGACCCCGCCGTGCATCTTCGGGTCGTCGCGCTTCATGTGCAGATATTGGTTGCAGAGCAATCCCACGCTGGTCATCGACATGGTCGGGCCGCTGTCGGGCTGATACGAGCACATTTCCTTGTAGTTGCCAGACGAGCAGGAATCGAGCCATTTCTTCGCGCCGTCGAGGGCCGATTGCGGCACATTGAGATACGCCATCTGGGCCGATTTCAAGGCCATGACTTGCCAGCCGACGACCGAGGTGTCGCCTTCTTGGCCCGGCTCATACCGCCAGCCGCCGGTGCCGGCGTTTTGGGCCGAGACGATGAAGTTGATCGCTTGCTGAGCCGCGCGGCCCACCGCCTTGTCTTGGCTGAGCGCATACGCTTCGCACAGCGCGATCGCGCACAAGCCGTGGGCGTACATGTGGGCGTTCCCTTTAGAATCGCCTTTCAGATCGCCATCTTTTTTCTGGACGCTCATCAAGTAGTAGAGCGCCGCGTGGATGTTGCTTTTATACGGCCCGGGCGACACCTGTGTTTGACCGGCGGCCAAGAAGGGGAGCAGACCGAGGGCCGTCGCGCCGGTGTCGGAGTCGGCTTCGCCGTGGCCGGTGCACGTTTTGTCGGTGCACTTTTTATCAAAGTCCTTCAAGCTCCAACTGCCATCGTTGCTCTGGTGCCGCGAGAGCCAGAACAGGGCCGCCGCCACCGCGCGCTCCGATTGGCGCGTGCCGCCGGAGGCCGCCATCGCAGCTTGCTTCCCTTTGCCGCGGCCGCCGATGCCGGAGCCGTCTCCGCCGCTGCCGCCATTGGCGCCGGTGCCGACGCCCGAACCAAAACCGCCAAAACCTTTAACGGCCGGACCGGGGCCCATCGCCTTCACGTCGAAGCCGCCGGCCCCGCCGAGCGAGTTCGCGCTGCCGTTGACGACGCCGCCCCCTTTGTGCTCGAACTCTTTGTCGTCGCTGTTGTTCTCTTCGATCGTCGCCGCATGCGGCGCTTCGGCCATCGTCAGCGATTCGGT